>NZ_CAJCKG010000030.1:0-34650 GCF_903970945.1 Curtobacterium sp. ME26 | reverse complement strand
CCGGCACGAGGCCGTGCTGCGCGAGGGCCTCGGCGACCGCGTCGGGGTCCCCACCGAGGACGGCGGCCATCGAGGTCGGCTCGAGCGCCGCGGCGTCGGCCATCGCGCGGCCGCGGGCGGCGACGAGCGACACGGCGTCGGTGGGCTCGAGGACGCCGGCGACGCCAGCGGCCGTGAACTCGCCGACCGAGTGGCCGGCGACACCGCCGACGAGGGCGCGGCGACCGTCGGCGAGCAGGGCGTCCGCGGTCACGAGGCCGGCGGCGACGATGAGCGGCTGCGCGAGCGCCGTGTCCTTGATGGTGTCGGCGTCCGACTCGGTGCCGTGGTGCGCGAGGTCGACGCCGATCGCCTCGGACCACGCTCCGACGCGGTCACGGACGGCGGAGTCCTCGAGCCAGGGGGCGAGGAAGCCGGGGGTCTGGGAGCCCTGTCCGGGCGCGACGACGACGATCACCGGTCAATCCTTCCCGTCGACACGCTCCGCACCCGTGTGGACATCCCACACAGATGCGGCGGAGTCGTTGTGCGATCCCCACCGGCGCGGATCGGCGGGGGCGGCGCGGACGGCGCGATCAGCGGCGGTTGGGCAGGCGCCGGCGTCCGGCGCTCGACTCCGACATCGCGCCGAGGATGAGCGCCGACTGCACGATCAGGGCGTCCCGTGCGTGCGTGGCGTCCCACCCGATCACGTCGGCGACCCGGCGCAGGCGGTAGCGGACCGTGTTCGGGTGCACGAAGAGCTCCCGCGCGGTCGCCTCGAGGGACCGCCCGGTGTCGAGGTAGCACCAGAGCGTCTGGAGGAGCTCCGTCGACTGGTCCTTGAGCGGCACGTAGATGCGCTGCACGAGGGCCGACCGGGCGAGCGGGTCACCGGCCAGTGCGCGTTCCGGCAGCAGGTCGTCGGCCAGCGCCGGACGGGGGGCACCGCGCCAGGCCCGCGCCACGGCGAACCCGGCGAGGGCGCCCTTCGCGCTGGTGGAGGCGTCGACGACCCCGGGGACCTCGTTGCCGAGCACCAGGTGGCCCTCGCCGAAGGACGGTTCGAGGGCCTGCGCGATCGCGGTGAACGAGACGGGTTCCTCGCCCTCGGGCACGTCGTCACGCGGCGTCGCGCGCCCGATGACGACCACGAGGCGGGAGCCCTGCACGCCGACGAGCACGTCGGCGTCCATGTGCCGTGCGGTCCGTCGGATCTGGTCGACCTCGAGCTGCCGCGGGGCGTTCCCCACGAGCACCGCGACCTCGCCGTGGCCGTGCCAGCCGAGCGCGGCGATGCGGGAGGGCAGCTCGTCGTCGTACTCGCCCGACAGGATCGAGTCGACCACGAGCGCCTCGAGCCGCGCGTCCCACAGCCCGCGTGCCTCGGCGGCGCGGGCGTAGACGTCGGCCGCGGCGAAGGCGATGTCCCGCGAGTACTTGAGGATCGCCTCCTGCAGCATCTCGTCGTCCTTGGCGCGTTCCTCCACCACGGTCACGACGACCCGGATGAGCTGCAGCGTCTGCTGCAGGCTCACCGAGCGCAGGAGCTCGCGGGGTGCCGAGCCGAAGACGTCGGCGGCCGCGATCCACGGGGTGGAGGCGCTGCCCTCGAGCCACGAGATGAACGAGGTGATGCCCGCCTGGGCGACGAGCCCGACGGCGGAGCGACGCCCCGGCGGCATCTCGCTGTACCAGGGCAGGGTGTCCTCGAGCCGCTTGATGGTGGCGGTCGAGAGTTCGCCCGACACCTGCCGGAGCCAGGAGAGCGCGCGTTCGCGGTCGTTCTCCCGGCCCACGGCAGGGTCGGTGCGGGGTGTGGTCACGCGCAGATCAGCTCTCGCCGCCCGCGCTGCCGGTGGTGCCGGCGTTGACGTCGTGCAGGCGGTACTTGTCGATCGCCTGCTGGACGACGGCGTGGTCGACCTTGCCCTGCTTCGCGAGCTGCTGCAGCGTCCGCACGACGACCGAGGGGCCGTCGATGTGGAAGAAGCGGCGGGCCGCCGGGCGGGTGTCCGAGAAGCCGAAGCCGTCGGCGCCGAGCGTTGCGTAGTCGGTCGGCACGAACGGGCGGATCTGCTCCTGCACGGCGTGCATGAAGTCGCTCACCGCCACGACCGGGCCCTCGGTCCCGAGCAGGCGCTCGGTGACGTACGGGGTGCGCGGCTGCTCGTTGGGCTCGAGGAACGCCTGCTGCTCCGCGTCGAGACCGTCGCGGTACAGCTCACCCCAGCTCGTGACGCTCCAGACGTCGGCGGACACGCCCCAGTCCTCGGCGAGGAGCTGCTGCGCCTCGAGGATCCACGGCACCGCGACACCGGACGCGAGCAGCTGGGCCTTCGGGCCGTCGTGTTCGCTCGGCTGGAGCAGGTACATGCCCTTGACGATGCCCTCGACGTCGACGCCCTCGGGCTCGGCCGGCTGCACGAGCGGCTCGTTGTAGACCGTGAGGTAGTACATGACGTTCGGGTCGCTGTGCGCCGGCGAGCCGTCCTCGTTCGTGCCGTACATGCGGTCGAGGCCGGACTTGACGATGTGCCCGATCTCGTAGCCGTAGGCCGGGTCGTACGCCACGACCGCCGGGTTCGTCGCCGCGAGGAGCGGCGAGTGGCCGTCGGCGTGCTGCAGGCCCTCGCCGGTCAGCGTGGTGCGGCCGGCCGTGGCGCCGATCATGAAGCCACGAGCCATCTGGTCGCCCGCCGCCCAGATGGCGTCGCCGGTGCGCTGGAAGCCGAACATCGAGTAGAAGACGTAGACCGGGATGAGCGGCTCGCCCTGCGTCGAGTACGAGGTGCCGATGGCGGTGAACGCCGCGAGGGCGCCCGCCTCGTTGATGCCGACGTGGACGATCTGGCCCTGCGGGCTCTCCTTGTACGCCAGGAGGAGCTCGCGGTCGACCGACGTGTAGTGCTGGCCGTTCGGGTTGTAGATCTTCGCGGTCGGGAAGTACGCGTCCATGCCGAACGTGCGCGCCTCGTCCGGGATGATCGGCACCACGCGGTCGCCGAAGTCCGGCGAGCGGAGCAGGTCCTTCAGCAGGCGGGCGAACGCCATCGTCGTGGCGACCTCCTGCTTGCCGGAGCCCTTCTTGACGACCTGGTACTTGGACTCGTCCGGCAGCGTGAACTGCGTGTACTTCGTCCGGCGTTCCGGCACGTACCCGCCGAGCGCGCGGCGGCGCTCGTGCATGTACTGGATCGCCTCGTCGTCGTTGCCCGGGTGGTAGTACGGCGGCGTGTAGGGGTTCTCGTCGAGCTGGGCGTCGGAGACCGGGATGCGCATCTCGTCGCGGAACTGCTTGAGGTTGTCGAGCGTGAGCTTCTTCATCTGGTGGGTCGCGTTGCGGCCCTCGAAGCTCGGACCGAGGCCGTAGCCCTTGACCGTCTTCGCGAGGATGACGGTCGGCTGGCCCTTGTGCTCGGTCGCGGCCTTGAACGCGGCGTAGACCTTGCGGTAGTCGTGGCCACCGCGCTTGAGGTTCCAGATCTGGTCGTCCGAGTAGCCCTCGACGAGCTGGAGCGCCTTCGGGTCGCGCCCGAAGAAGTTCTCGCGGACGTAGGCGCCGTTCTCGGCCTTGTACGTCTGGTAGTCGCCGTCCGGCGTGGCGTTCATCAGGTTGAGGAGCGCGCCGTCGGTGTCGCGGGCGAGCAGGTCGTCCCACTCGCGGCCCCAGACGACCTTGATGACGTTCCAGCCCGCGCCGCGGAAGAACGCCTCGAGCTCCTGGATGATCTTGCCGTTGCCGCGGACCGGGCCGTCGAGGCGCTGGAGGTTGCAGTTGATGACGAAGTTCAGGTTGTCGAGCCCGTCGTTCGCCGCGACCTGCAGCTGCCCGCGCGACTCGACCTCGTCCATCTCGCCGTCGCCGAGGAACGCCCAGACCTGCTGGTCGCCGGCGTCCTTGATCCCGCGGTTCGTCAGGTACTTGGCCTGCTGCGCCTGGTAGATCGCGTTGATCGGGCCGATGCCCATCGACACGGTCGGGAACTGCCAGAAGTGCGGCATCAGGCGCGGGTGCGGGTACGACGACAGGCCGCCGCCGGCGTGCGACTGCTCCTGGCGGAAGCCGTCGAGCTGGTCCTCGCTGAGGCGTCCCTCCATGTAGGCGCGGGCGTACATGCCGGGGGAGGCGTGGCCCTGGAAGAACACCTGGTCGCCACCGGACGGGTGGTCCTGCGCGCGGAAGAAGTGGTTGTAGCCGACCTCGTACATCGCGGCGCTCGACGCGTAGGTCGAGATGTGGCCGCCGACCGAGACACCGGGGCGCTGGGCGCGGTGCACCGTGATCGCGGCGTTCCAGCGGATCCACCGGCGGTAGCGGCGCTCGAGTTCCTCGTCGCCGGGGAACTCCGGCTCGTCCTCGGGCGCGATCGTGTTGACGTAGTCGGTCGTCGGGACCATCGGCACGCCGAGGTGCAGCTCGTTCGAGCGCTTCAGCAGGCTCTGCATGATCTCGCGCGCCCGCTGGTGGCCGTGCGTCGCGACGAGTCCGTCGAGCGACTCACGCCACTCTGCGGTCTCCTCCGGGTCCTGGTCGGTCCCTGCGGTGCTGCGCGGGTCCTGGTCGTTCACCGTCACCCTTGACCTCGTTCGTTCTCGTGGTGGTGGACATGGGGGCCACCGGTGGTCGGGTCACGACCGGTTGGGGCCCACACCACCTTAGGCCCCACGACCGACCCGCTGGCTGATGGTGCCGTGCGCCGGTGGTACTTGCGTTCGGGTGACAGCGGCGTACGATGGCCGATCGTGCACGCGTGACCCGCGGGTGTGCACGTGACACGGGCACCTCCCACGCCCGAGGAAGAAGCAACGCACCGATGGCCCTGGAGATCGGCTCCCTCGCGCCGGACTTCGAACTCCCGAACCAGTTCGGTGAGCACGTCCGCCTCAGCGACTTCCGCGGCGTCCGCCCGGTCGCCCTCGTCTTCTTCCCGCTCGCGTTCTCGTCGGGGTGCACGAACGAGCTCTGCACCCTGCAGGACAACATCGCGATGTTCCAGGACCAGCGCGTGGAGCTCATCGGCATCTCGGTCGACTCCAAGGCGACGCTGCGGTCCTTCGCCGACACCCACGGGTACGACTTCGAGCTGCTCGCCGACTTCTGGCCGCACGGCGCGGTGTCGAAGGAGTACGGCGTGTTCCTCGACAAGAAGGGCTTCGCCACCCGCGCGACCTTCGTGATCGACGTGCAGGGCCGCATCAAGGCCTCGATCATCACCGAGCCCGGCCTGCAGCGCGACGTGGCCGAGTACCGCGAGGCGCTCGACCGCCTCGCGGCGTGCACCGCGCCCGTCCCGGTCGGCTGACCGGCCCCTCCACGCCGCCGCCGGCTCCGAAGGAGCGGTGGGCGCAGCCGCGCCCGCGAGCACGGACGGGAGGCCCGGTGGACGGTACCGACACCGCACCCGTCCGGCAGACCGTCGCCACCCGTGCGTACGCACCCTGGCCGGTGATGGACGACGCCGGCAGGTGGTCGCTGACCGTGACCACGGTCGCAACGGCCGTCGGCCCGGTCGTCGTGCACCACCGCGCCGGGCCGGACCCCGTCCTCCTGCTGCACGGCGTCGCCGGCTCGTGGACCACGTGGACGCCGTTCCTCGCCGCCACCGACGGCCTCGGCGCCCGCGGGCTCGTGCTCGTCGACCTGCCGGGCTGGGGCTCGTCCCCGGCGCCTGGCACGCCGTTCACCGTCGACGACGGCGCACGTGTGCTGGTCGCCGTGCTCGACGCGCTCGGGCTCCCGAGCGTCGACGTCGTCGGCCACTCGATGGGTGCCTTCGTCGGCCTGCACCTGGCCGTCGTCGCCCCGCGGCGCGTCCGGTCCCTGGGGCTCGTCTCGGGCACCACCACCGCGACCGCCCGTGCGGCGCGGCACCCGTGGCGCGCGCTCCGGACGCTCCCGGCGTTCACGCTGCTGCGCGCCGGGCTGCTCGTGACCGGCAGCGCGGCACACGGCCTGCTCCGGGGCATCGCACGCACCGGCCTGCTGCCGCTCGTGGCGGCGCCGGTGTTCGCGCACGTGCGGCGACTCGACCGGAGCGTGCTCGCCGCCTTCGTCGACGAGTTCCGCCCCGCGCTGTTCACCGCCGCCGCCCGGGCCGCCGCCGGCTACGACGTCGACCGCTGGCGGAGCGTCCGGTGTCCCGTCGCGGCCGTCCTGGGGCGCGACGACGTGTTCGCCCGGACGTCCGACCTCGACGACCTGCGACGGCTGCTGCCCGGCGTGCGCAGCGCGGTGCTCGACGACTGCGGGCACTTCGCCCACGTCGAGCGACCCGTGGCCGTCGCCGCGTTCCTCACGGCGACGGCGGACTGAGCGCCGGCGACGCTGCGCCCACCGACGACGCTGCGCCCACCGACGACGCTGCGCCCACCGACGACGCCCAGCCCACGCGCGACGCTCAGCCCACCGGCACCCGTGTGGGGAAGGTCGCGGCCACCCGCGAGCGCACCTCGGACACGACGGCACGGCGCATCGCGGGGGAGAACAGCGCGTGGTCACCGTCCGGCACCTCGACGACGGAGACCCGCACGCCCCAGCGTCGGACGGCGCGGCGACCGCCGTAGCGCTCGAACCGCTCGATGTCCTCGGGGGCGGCGACGACGACCACGTCGGTGCCGTGCTCGACGATCGGGGCCAGGTGCCCGACGACACCGCCGAGCGAGCCCCGACGGGCGATCGCATCACGGACCCGGGCGGGCACGAGACGGTTGTACGGACCGCGGAGCGCCCGGCGCAGCGGGGAGGCGTCCGCCACCGCCTGCGCGGACTCCGCGTACGAGCCGGGCGCGGCTGGCGTGCGGCGGTAGTCGTTCGGGCTGATCTCGACGACGAGCCGCGGGTTGTCGTCGACCGCACGTCCGGCGATCCACGCCCCGGCGCACATGCCGACGATCGCGAGCCGTTCGGACGGGATCCGCAGCTCGGCGACGACCCTGTGCTGGTCGTCGACCCACTCCTGCGCGAACAGGAAGGTGTCCTCGTCCGCCCGGACCGCTGAGCTCTCGCCCGTGCCCCGACGGTCGACGCGCACCACGCGGGCACCGTCGCGGGCCAGGGTGCGCGCGAGGGCGACCTGGTAGTCCACGGCGCCGGTGCGGTGCTCGGCGGCACCGTTGTGCAGCAGCACCACCGGGGCGTCCTCGTCCTGCGCCGACGAGACGGTCTCGATGGCGAAGAGCCCGTTCGGGCCGATGCGGACCATCCGCTCGGAGACGCGCTCGTCGACGTCGAGGACCTCGACGAGCGCCGGCGGCACCGTCGGGGCGGCGGACACGGGTGCCCACTCGTCCAGGCGGGCGGCGATCCGGTCGACCGCGGCCTCCGGGATCCGGGCGTCGATGCTCGTGCCGTCGAGGAGCTCGGCGGTCCCCGGCACCTCGAGCACCTCGACGGCGCCGAGCGCCCGCGGGGCCGCGGCACCGGGTCGGACGACGGCGACCGTGGGACCCGTCCGCGGTGCGTAGCCGAGCGCGCCGAGGACGGCGAGCTCGGCCGGCGGGAGGTCGATGCCGACCAGGGACTCGACGCCGTCGACCACGCGGTCCGCGCCGATGGTGATCGCGGCGAGCGCCCGCTGGCCCCGCAGCCACGCGCGGCCGGACGCCGGGGCGTCCCAGACGACGAGGGCGTCCTCGTCGTCGGCCGCCGCCGCGGCGACGAGCGCGGCCGACGCGAGCCCGACGAACGCCACGCGGTCGACGCCGGAGCGACGCAGGAGCGCCGCGGCGTGCCGTGCCGACCGGACCTGCGCGTCGGGCGCGTCGTCGTCGGCGGCGTCCCCGCGTCCGGACGGGTCGTAGCGCACCGAGGCCACGCCACGGGCCTCCAGGCGGTCCGCCAGCAGGCGCAGCGTGCGGTAGGCGATCACGCCCTCCTGCCCGAGCGGCGGGCAGAGCACGACGCCGGCGCGCGCCGACCGCGGGAGCTGGACGGCGACGCGCAGCGCCGGTGCGCCGGACCAGCCGTGGTGGGTGCTCACAGCGCCAGCGCCGCACGGACGTCGGACGTCCAGCGGTCGGGGTCGGTGCCGTGGGCGGCGAAGAGGGCGATCGTGATCCGTTCGAGGCCGAAGGCGATGCAGGCGCTGTGGGCGACCGCGCCGTCCGCGGTGCGCAGGCCGAAGGAGGTGCCGAAGTGGTCCTCGTGCAGGTTCGCCGACGAGATCGCCGTCGCGTCGTGGTCCGGGCCGTACACGGGGGTGACGAACTCGAACTTGAGCGCCTGCTCGACCTGGTTGCGCGCGAGCATCTGGCCGACGCGACCGAAGAAGGGGTCGTTCGCGGGCACGACCTCGATCGCGAGCCCGAACGACTCGAGCAGGGCGCGCATGCCCGGGATCCGGCCGTCGCGGTGCGTCTTCGCCGACGCCGGGGTGCCGATGTGCACGAACTCGTGCATGTGGAACGCCTGCAGCCGCATCGGGTCGAGGGAGGGCTCGCGGCGGAAGGAGTCGCCGACGATGTCGAAGGTGCGACCCCCCTCGGGGACGGTGTCGCCGACCAGGCCGTACACGGGGTGGCAGACCGCCGGCGTGAGCATGAGGTCGGCGGGCTGCAGGAAGGTCTCCCAGCGCTCGCCGCGCTCCCGGGCCGCGAGCAGGGCGCGGTGGGTGCGGTCGTCACCGGTGAACCCGGAGATCGACGCGGCGAGGTCCGGGAAGGACGCGATGTAGTCGGTCCGCTCGAACGCGGCCAGGGGCTCGACGGGCGGGAAGCGCAGGACCTCGGCGTCGAGGTCGGCCTGGCTCCGGACGGCCGCGGCGTCGACCGCCGCGTACACGCGCTCGAAGACGCCGGTGCGGCCGTAGAGGCCGGGGGACCCGAGGTCGATGAGCACGCCGTCGGCGAGCAGGCGACCGCGGAGGTCGGCGCGCGCGGCGGCGAGGGCGGCGGCGCTGTCGCCCTCGGTGGTCGTGGTGGTGGGGTCGGTGATGGTCACAGGATCGCTCCGCTCGTGAGGGCCAGTACTGCGTCGTTCTGGAGGAGACGGTCGTTGCTCACCATGACGGCGGCACCGTGGGCGTCCCGGAGGTGACGGGCGACGCTCGCCGGGCCGCTGGCCGCGAAGCCCGCGATCCCGATGATCCGCATCGCCGTGGTCACGATGTCGACGACCTGCTCGGACGCGTTGATCTTCAGCGCGTTCGCCGCCAGGGCGTACGACGTGGACTCGAGCACCGACGGGTCGTCCGCGACCGCGTCGAACCGCTCGGCGGCGTGCCGGACGGCATCGCCGAACGTCTGCAGCTCGACGAGGAGCTCGGCGAGCCGGAGTGCGCCGGGCGGGGTCGTCCCCACCGCGGCGCGTGCCTGCCGGCGCACCGTCCTGCGCGCGCGGTCGGCGGCGTCGGCGGCGATGCCGAGCCACACCGACGCCCACAGCACGTGCGAGACCGGCAGGACGGTCTGCGCCGAGATGGTGGCGTAGTCGTCGCGGAGCACACGGTCCTCGTGGGTGTCGGCCTCGAGCACCCAGCCGTTGCTGCACGTGCCGCGGAGCCCGAGCGTGTCCCACGTGGACGTCTGCGTCAGCGTGGTCTCGGCGGGCAGGCAGATCACGAGCCGCTGGTCGGAGGGGGCCGCGTCGGGGTCGCGCCGGGCGGTGACGAACACGGCGTCCGCCTCGGTCGCGTACGAGATCACCGGCGCGTCCTTGCGCAGGTGGATCCGCCCGGAGGACGACACCTCGACCGCGCAGGTGCTGCGGCGCGCGTCGCCGCCGATGCCCTTCTCCGTGGTGGAGGACGCCACGAGGGCACCGCCGCGGACGGCCTCGACCATCTCGGAGACACCGAGCCCGACCCCGCCGTGCCGCCAGAGCGCCATGGCCTGGCCGTGGTGCATCGCGAACACCATGCCGGTGGCTGCGCAGGCGCGACCGAGGGTGGTGGCGATCGCGGAGAGCTCGGCGAGCGTGGCACCGGCACCGCCGAGGGCCACCGGCACCGCTGCGGCGAGGAGGCCGTGCTCCCGCATCGCGGCGATGGCCTCGCGCGGGGGACGGGCGTCGCGGTCGACCTCCTCGGCGAACCGGGCGGCGACCTCGGCGACCAGGGCGGCGGGCGCGGCGAAGCGGTCGGCGCTCGCCGTGGTGTCGTCGGCGACCGTGGCGGGGCCGTGTCCGGATCCGGTCGCGTGTGCGGCTCCGGCTCCGGCTCGGGGGAGGGGTCGGGCGTCCGCCTCGTCGGTGGTGACCGGGGCGGTCACGCGGCGGCCTCGGCGGCAGCCGTGATGGACTCGATCGTGGCGAAGGTCGAGCGGTGCAGCGCGGACTCGGGGAACTCGACGTCGAGCTCGTCCTCGACCGCGAGCATCACGGTGACGGACGCGTGCGAGGTCAGGCCGAGGGCGTAGAGGTCGGCGATGGCTGCCACGGTGGACGCGTCGACGCTGAGGCGTCCGTGGGCGGCGAGGGCACGGCGGACCGCCTGCTCGGCGATCGGGGCGGCGAGTGCGACGGCGGTCGCTGCGGAGGTCGGTTCGTGGTGCATGTGGGCAACCATAAGGAGCGCGGCGGCCCGGAAAACCGCCGTGCGGGTGCGCGAACCCGCACGCGGGCCGCAAGAACCGTCGCGGCGGCGTTCAGCGCTCGGACATGGCCACGGCGGTGGCGATCGCCAGCCCCCGTTCGTGGGACAACGACACCGCGACAGGACCGCAACCGATCGCCGCGGCCAGCTCGGCGGCCCGTCCGGACAGCTCGACGAGCGGAGCGCCGGACACGTCGAGCACGACCGCGACGTCGGTCAGCGGCACCGCCTGGTCGCGCCCGGGACGCAGGAGCTTGAGCACGGCCTCCTTGCCGGCGAAGCGCGCGGCGAGCCGCTCGGGGTCGTCCCCGACGTCGGCGCGCTCCCGCGGGGTGAACACGCGGGACAGGTACCGCTCGCCGTGGGCGGCGACGGCCGCGACGACGTCGTCGACCGCCGCGAGGTCCGTGCCGGTCCGGATCGTCGTCATGCAGGCAGCGTACGGGGAGGCGGGGACGCCGTTCAGCGGTACTGAGTCCGTCAGCGGTACTGCGGCGGCCAGTCGAACGGGGCCGGCCGGTGCGCGACCTCGCCGACCGTCGTCACCGCGAGCACGACCTGCCGGCGGTCCGTCAGCTCGATCGACCGCGGGTTGCCGAGGTACCGGTGGCCGTCCACCCACACGGTCAGCTCGCCCCGCAGCCCACCGACGTGGCCGGCGCCGAGCGAGACGTCCCACTCGTCGAAGAACTGCCCGAGGGTGAACGTCTGCCGAGTGGGCGACTCGACGTGCAGGATGCCCGAGGTGTCGTGCGTGTGCAGCTCGGCGGCGAAGTGCTCGCGTGCCGAGTGGCCGACGTCACCGGGGACCGTGACCGGGGTCGCACCGTCGAGCACCGTCAGGTGGGTGTGCACGTGCTCCGCCAGCGGCTCGCCCCAGACGTTCCGCAGCCCCGCCGCCTCGGCCCGCGTCTCGAGGTCGGTGGGCGCCGGCCAGGGAGGCGCGGTGCGGGTCGTCCCCGTCGCGGGCGCCGTGCAGAGGGCGAGCAGGACGACCGCCACCGCCGCGACGAGCGTCACGACGACACCGCGTGGTGCCGTCGTGCGCGCGCTGCGCGGCGGTCGGGCGCTCACCACTTGTCGTGCACCGTGGCCCGGAACCACCGGTCGTAGAGCTCGTGCACGGTGGCGTCGAGCGCGCCGAGGTCGAGTGGGCTGCCGTCGAGCGCACCGCCGTCGACGAGGTCGGCGGCCCCGGCGTTCGATCGGGCCTGCTCCGGGTTGCGGGCGCCCGGGATCGCCGCGGTCACGCCGTCCTGCGCGACGATCCACGCGAGGGCTGCCTGCGGCACCGAGACCCCCTCGGGGAGCGCAGCCGCGAAGGCCTGTGCCGCCTGCACGCCGTCCTCGAAGTCGACGCCGCTGAAGGTCTCGCCCTGGTCGAAGGCCTCGCCGTGCCGGTTGTAGTTGCGGTGGTCGCCCTCGCTGAACGTGGTGTCGGTCGTGTACTTGCCGGAGAGCAGCCCCGATGCCAGCGGGACGCGCGCGAGGATGCCGACCCCCGCCTCCCGTGCGGCCGGCAGCACGCGGTCCAGCGGCTTGAGGCGGAAGGCGTTGAGGATGACCTGCACGCTCGCGACGTGCGGGCGGGCGATCGCGGTGAGCGCCTGGTCGGCGGTCTCGACGGAGACGCCGTAGGCGGCGACCGATCCGTCGGCGACGAGCGCGTCGAGCGCGTCGTACACGGCGTCGTCCTCGAAGACCGGCGTCGGCGGGCAGTGCAGCTGGACGAGGTCGAGCGTGTCCTGCTGCAGGTTCCGCCGGGACCGGTCCACCCACTCGCGGAAGTTCGCGGCGACGTAGTTCGACGGGACCTGGTCGGCTCGGCGGCCCATCTTCGTCGTGACCGTGAGCGGGACGTCCGGGTTCGCCTGCCGCCACGCCCCGATGAGCTGCTCGCTCCGGCCGTCGCCGTACACGTCGGCGGTGTCGAAGAGCGTGGTGCCGGCCTCGACGGCGGCGTCCATCACGGCGTTCGCGTCCTGCTCGCTGACGGGGCCCCAGTCACCGCCGAACTGCCAGGTGCCGAGGCCGACGACGGACACGGTGCGGCCGGTACGGCCGAGGGTGCGACTCTGCATGGGACCGAGCGTAGTCACCGGGGTGGTGCGCTTCCCCGGCCTGTCCGTCCGCCGCCGTCAGCGGTCGACGGAGCCGGGCTCGACCGGCCCGGGTTCGACGGGGCCGGGCAGGGCGGCGCCCGCGCGCTGGAGGAGCGCCCGTGCCGCTCGGGCGCGGGGGATGACCCACGCGACCGACCAGGTCCCCATGCCGATCCAGAGCGCGGCGAGCAGCGTCGTCAGGACCGGTCCGTGCTGGTCGGCCATCGACAGCGTCATCGCGGTCCAGAGGACGCAGAGCACGACCTTGCCCCACCCCGCGCCCTCGCGGTCCGCCTGGGCCTGCAGGGCCGGGACCCACTCCTCGGCGGGGACGCCGAGCGGGACCCGCCCCTCGGCGACCCAGCGCTGCACGGCGACGGCGTGCTCGTAGCCACCCGCCGCGCGCCAGGAGCGCAGCTGTGTCCAGACGCTCACGGCGCCGCCGAGCACGGCCGCGGGGACGCCGACCCCGACGACGAGGCCCGTGGTCGTCGTGGCCCACGACGAAGCGACGAGCACGGCGAGCACGACCCCGAAGGCCGCGCCCGCGACCGCGCTGCCGAGCAGGCGCAGGCGACCCGCCTCGTCCACCACACCGACCCTGTCCACGAGGAGCGACGCTACGCGCTCCCGACGACCGCACGCTGCACGTCCGCCGTCGATCCGGCATGATCGACCGGTGCCCTCCTCGAACCCGACCCAGGTCTACCGCGCCGCCCGCGACGAGCTGCTCGCCGTCCTCGACGAGCGCGACCCGGTCCGCGCCGAGGAGGCTCGCCGCGCCTTCCGGTGGCCCGACCTCGGCGACACGTTCAACTGGGCGACGGACTGGTTCGACGTGGTCGCGCGCGGGAACGACCGCGTGGCGCTGTGGATCGTCGACGAGGACGGCGGCTCCCGGACGACCTACGCCCAGATGGCGGCGCGGTCCGACCGCCTCGCCGTGCACCTCGACCGGCTCGGGGTGCGGAAGGGCGACCACGTGCTGCTCATGCTCGGCAACCAGCTCGAGCTCTGGGAGACGATGCTCGCGGTCATGAAGCTCGGCGCCGTGATCCTGCCGACCTCGACCATGCTCGACACCGCCGACCTGCAGGACCGGATCGACCGCGGCGGCGTGGCCCACGTCGTCACGAACCACGGCGAGACGCCGAAGTTCGACGGTGTCACGGGGGCGCCGTCCCGCATCGTGGTCGGGGGCGCCGCGGACGGCTGGACGACCTACCCCGACGACCTCGGCGACCCGGCACCGGAAGGCGAGGCCCGACCGGTGGTCACCACCTCCACCGGCGACCCGTGCCTGGTCTACTTCACCTCCGGCACGACCTCGAAGCCGAAGATGGTCGTGCACTCGCAGGTCTCCTACCCCGTCGGGCACCTCAGCACGATGCACTGGCTCGGCCTCCGGCCCGGCGACGTCCACCTCGCGATCAGCTCGCCCGGCTGGGGCAAGCACGCCTGGAGCTGCTTCTTCGCTCCGTGGATCGCCGAGGCGACCGTCTTCGTGTACGACACCCCACGGTTCGACCCCGCCGGGCTGCTCGCGCAGCTCGAGGAGGCCGGCGTGGACACGTTCTGCGCGCCGCCGACCGCGTGGCGCATGATGCTGCAGGCCGACCTCGGGCCGAAGCCGCGGGCCCTGCGCGAGGTCGTGTCAGCGGGGGAGCCGCTCAACCCCGAGGTGATCGCACGCGTGCAGGCGGCGTGGGGACTGACGATCCGCGACGGCTACGGGCAGACGGAGACGACCGCGATCGTCGGCAACGTGCCCGGCGCTCCGGTGACCCCCGGGGCGATGGGTCGGCCGCTCCCCGGCGTCACCGTCACGCTGCTCGACCCGGTGACCGGACGTGCCGGCGACGAGGGCGAGGTGTGCCTCGACCTCACCGAGCGGCCGACGAACCTAATGGCCGGCTACCTCGGGGACCCCGAGCGCACCGCCGACGCCATGCGCGAGGGCTTCTTCCGCACCGGCGACGTCGCGAGCCGGGACGCCGACGGCCAGCTCACGTTCATCGGCCGCACGGACGACGTCTTCAAGTCGTCGGACTACAAGGTCTCGCCGTTCGAGGTGGAGAGCGCGCTCCTGCGGCACGACGCCGTGGCGGAGAGCGCCGTGGTCCCCGCTCCGGACGAGGCACGGCTCAACGTCGTCAAGGCGTACGTGACGCTCGCTGCCGGGTGGGAACCGACCGCGGACACCGCCCGCGCGGTGCTCGAGCACGCGCGCACCGCCCTGCCGGCGTACGCCCGCGTCCGCCGCGTCGAGTTCGGCCCCCTGCCCAAGACGATCTCCGGCAAGATCCGGCGGGTCGAGCTCCGCGAGCGCGAGGAGCAGGCGGCGACCGCCGGCACCCGGGTCGAGGGGGAGTGGCGGGACGAGCAGTTCCCCGAGCTCCGCGCCGTCGGCCGTCGGGCGACGCAGCGGAGCCCGCACACCGACTGAACGGTGGGCGGGCTCCGGATGGCGGGTGGACGGCCGGCGGTCGTCCGTCGGACGTCCGTGGTGCCTCAGGCGGCGCGGAAGAAGTCGCCGTAGGTCGGCTCGGGCGGGACGTCGCCGTGCGTGCGGTGGTGCACGAGGGCGTCGATCTCGTCGGGGTGCCGCAGGCCGCGGCGGTGCCACTCGTGCGGGTTGCGCTGGAGCTCGTGGAGGTCGCGGATGCTCATCGCGCTCAGGCCCCCAGCGTGACGACGGTCACCGCGGCGGTGGCCACGGTGACGGCGACGATCCCGAGGCTGGTCGCCACGACGGCGAGCAGGCGGCCACGCGCTGTCTCCCGGACCTCGGAGAACTGCGAGTGTGTTGCGTCGATGGTGCTCATGGCCGGCCCTTTCCCGTGACGTCGGTCGTCACCGTTCGGCGACTGGCACCAGCTTGCTCCGGTTTCTCTAGTTTGTCTAACTACTGATCTGGATGCGTACGCATCTCGGACATCGGGCGGGGTCGGTCGGCGCCGTCGGCCTCGACCGAGGGGGCGTCGGCCTCCATGACGGTGATCATCTCGGTCAGGAAGGCGCTCATCTCGGCAACGGTCTGCGGTGACAGCCGGTCCGCCGCGGCGACCATCCGGGCGTGCACGTCGGTCAGCTCGGAGCGGACCTCGTCGTCGCTGCGGACCGTGGCGACGAGCAGCGCACCGCGGCCGTCGGCGGGGTCGGCACGGCGTTCGGCGTGCCCGGAGGCCACGAGCCGCTTCACGACCGCGGTCGTGGACGCCGACGTGATGCCGAGGTGGGCCGTGAGGTCGCCGGGCCGCACCGGTCGCCCCTGCTCGCCGGCGCGCAGCAGGAAGCGCACGGCCTCCATGTCGGTCGCGTTCATCCGCATCGAGCGCCGCTTGCGTTCGCGCATGGACACCTCGGCCGCGCGGTACCGCCGCATGAGCGAGAGCAGTCCGACCCCGGCCTGCTCCTGCCGGTCGGGGTACCAGTACCCCGACGTCCCGTGCGTACCGTCCTCGGTCATCGCACACCTCCTCGTCGCGTCTAGTCCGCTTCCCGTCTGGGTCGGACCGTACCGAGTGTGCCTCGCGATCGGGACCGCGCGTCGGGGTACAGACGATCGCTCGAACGCGGCCGCAGGGGTGCGCGGGCGGCGGACGGGAGGCGCGTGGCGGGCCCCGCCCCGTGCCTCCCGTCCGCCGCGCGGTCCGTGAGCGACGTGCGCTGACCCGAGACGACGAACGGGGCGGCGGCCGATCCGTGACCCGAACACAGACCGACCGCCGGCGCCGTGGCACCTGACCCGTACCGCGACACCCCGATTGAACACGATGCCGCCGACATCGCGCCCCTTCAGCCGCAGGACGCACCGGATCGGGTGTGGTCCGGCGGGCCGCCACCCCCGTCGCAGGGGCGCTCCGGCGCGTCCCGGACCGCTCGCCGTCGCGGGTCGTAGGCTCACTGAGGAGTACTCGTCACGGGAGACGGAAGGCCGGCATGACCAGCACCACCACCAGCAGCCACCCCGCCACCGGAGCCGACGACGGCACACGGACGACGCAGGCCACGGCCTCGGTCGCCGCGATCCTCGCCGAGTCCGCCGCGCGGTTCCCCGACGACGTCGCCGTCGTGGTCGGCGACCGTCGGACGACCTACGCCGAGCTGTGGCGCGAGACCCTCGCGTACGCCGGGGCGCTGCGTGCCCGTGGCATCGGCGAGGGCGACCGCGTCGCGATGCTCGTGCCGAACGTGACCGACTTCGCCCGGGTCTACTACGCCGTGCTCGCGCTCGGAGCCGTCGTCGTGCCGGTGCACGCGCTGCTCAAGCGTCGTGAGATCGAGTTCGTGCTGCAGGACAGCGGCGCGGCGCTCATGGTGTGCGCCGCCCCGCTTCTCGGCGAGGGCGGTGCCGGTGCCGAGCTCGCGGGCGTCGACCTCCTCAGCGTGCTCGCGCCGGCCGACACCGCCGACGGTCCGGACCGCCTGGAGGCCCTCGCCGCGATGAGCGAGCCGCTGACCACCTACGTCCCGCGGCACCCCTTCGACACCGCGACGATCCTCTACACGAGCGGCACGACGGGACAGCCGAAGGGTGCCGAGGGCTCGCACTTCGCGCTGCTCGAGCAGGTGAACACGAGCCTCCTCACCACCTTCGACATGCGCCGGGGCGACGTCCTGCTCGGAGCGCTGCCGCTCTTCCACACGTTCGGCCAGACCTGCACGATGAACACCGGCTTCCGCGCCGGGGCCACGATCGTCATGCTGCCGAAGTTCGACGGCGACGCCGCCCTGGCGGCGATGGTCGAGCACGACACGGCGATCTTCATGGGCGTGCCGACCATGTACATCGCGCTCCTCGACGCCGCGACCCGCACCGAGGCCCGTCCGCGGCTGCGCTACGCCATCTCCGGCGGCGCGTCGCTGCCCCTCGCCGTCCTCGAACGCTTCCAGGACGTCTTCGACGCCCCGGTGCACGAGGGGTACGGCCTCACCGAGACCTCACCGGTCGCGTCGTTCAACCACGTGGGCACCGCGCCCCGACCCGGCACCATCGGCACCCCGATCTGGGGCGTCGACATCGAGATCGGCGACCCGGAGGACGCCGACCACGTGGTGCTGCTGCCGCGCGGGGAGATCGGCGAGCTCGTCATCCGGGGGCACAACCTGATGAACGGCTACCTCAACCGGCCGGACGCCACCGCCGCCGCGATCGTGGACGGCTGGTTCCGGACCGGGGACCTCGGGACGAAGGACGACGACGGCTACCTGACGATCGTCGACCGCACGAAGGACATGATCATCCGCAACGGCTACAACGTGTACCCGCGGCAGGTCGAGGAGATCCTCGCCACGCACCCGGACGTCACCATGGCGGCCGTGTTCGGTGTCCCGCACGAGGTGCACGGCCAGGAGGTCGCCGCAGCGGTCGTGCTCCGTCCCGACGCCACCGTGACCCCGGAGGAGCTCGTCCGCTTCGTCGCGGACGAGATCGCGGTGTACAAGTACCCGCGCATCGTGCACGTCGTGGATGCGCTGCCGCTGGGGCCGAGCGGGAAGGTGCTCAAGCGGGAGCTCGTCGAGCGGTTCGGCTGAGGGGTCGGGTCAGCGTCCGGCGCCGTCGGGTGACCTGTGCGCGCGGGCGCTGCCGCGGGCGCCGTCGCGCTGGCGGTCGCTGCTGCGGTCGCGTTGGCGGTCGCGGTGCGTCGCGGCTGCGGCGAGGAACGCGAGTCCCGGGACACCGGTGGACAGGGCGGCCAGGACGAGCCACATCGGTCCGAAGTCGACGCCGCCCTCGGCGCCCGCGGTCGCTCGCAGCCAGATCGCGGACGCGGCCCAGGACAGGACCGCGAGCGCGAGCAGGACCGTGCCGGCGACCCGCAGACCGCGAAGGTCATCGGGCGTGCGACGTGGGGCGAGCGGGGGAGTCGGCACGGTGCCAGCATGGCGGATCGTCGGCGGGACCGCCCCGGTGAGGTGTCGAAGGCCGGGGGCCGCGGGTCGGGAGACCCTCTAGGATCGACAGCAGGGGCCTTTAGCTCAGCTGGTAGAGCGCCACGTTTACACCGTGGATGTCGTCGGTTCGATCCCGGCAGGGCCCACTGGACGGAAGCGCTTCCTCGGCGTCCGCAGGTCGTCCCGCGAGTGCGACCCGGTCATCTCGATGGTCACGATGTCCGGGCCGTCGACGTGAGCGAGCTGCGTGGTGATCCGTCGGAGGAAGGGACGAACTGCTCATCCTCGTCCGTGTGTGACCCGACGATCAACCACGGCCTCCACGAGCATCCCAGCCGTCTCGACTGGCGATCGGCTCCCGCGGCATCGTCGATTCGATCGCCCACAACGCGTTCCGAGCGGTGTTGCACGGGTACCGGCCTCCGTCCGACACGTCGTGGCACTCGGCGCAGCGCAACCGCGCGGTGCCGGCCCTGGTGAGGACGAGGTCGGGGCGATGCCCCTGGAGGATGATCGCCAGGCTCACCACCAGTTGTTCACCGCTGACCAGTGCGCGACGCAGGGCGGCTTCGCGTCGGCGGGCATGAGCGACGTCCTCCGAGGGCAGCCCGGAGCCCTGCGCATCGCCCGGCCCTGCTGCCCAGTCCTGCTGCAGCGGACCCGCCGGCCCGGTGAGGTCGTCGAAGGCCATGGACCAGTCCGGGAACCTCCGCAGAGGCGTGATGCTGTCCCACACGGTGATGACGTCGTGGTGCCGCGGGTCGGACGCGATGCGGTCGTAGAGACGCCGCACGAGGTGCTGCTCGCCTTCGAGCATCTGCACCACCCGCCGCCCCTGCACGATGAGCAAGCCAGTGATCCCGCTCTGTTCGTTCCGTGTCCGGCTCCTCTGCAGCAACGCCTCGAGTGCACCGCCGTCCAGCTCGTCGTGCAGTGTGCTGACGTACATCGTCGTGTGGATCATCGGTCGTGGCTCCTGGCCCTCGCGCGGCGGCGGCGCAGATGCTCCGACCACGCTGACGGTACGCGGCGGCGCACCGGCTCCCGCCGGGCGTCGGGTACGAGTCATCCAGATCCCGCTACGTCCACTGTCCGGGTGGCTCTGCTGGTCCGTCGCGTGACCGCTGCCGACGGTCAGCGGCCGGGCAGAGTGCGCAGCGCCTGCGACCGCTGCTCGAGGAGCTCGTCCCAGGTGCCGTCGCGCTCTGCCCAGCGCAGTGCCTGCGCCCGCTCGACGACGACCTCGTCCGGTGACGGGTCCTCGGCGAGGATGCCCATCACCTCGTCGAGGTACGCCTCGAGCGGCAGCGCCGCCGGGTTGAGCTGCTCCTGCCCTGCGGTGGCCACGGCCGGGGGCACGAGCTCGGTGACACGGACGCCGGTCCCGGCCAGCTGGGCGCGGAGCGAGACGGAGTACGAGTGGACCGCCGCCTTCGACGCGCCGTAGGTGGCCATCAGGGGGAACGGCATGAACGCGATCCCCGAGGTGACGGTGATGAAGTCGCCGCGCCCCCTGCCGACGAGGTGCGGGGTGAAGGCGTCGAGGACGCGGATCGTCCCGAGGAGGTTCACCGCGATCGTCGCCTCCGCCGCGTCGATGTGGGCGGGGTCGCGGAGGTCCTCGAGCAGCATCACGCCCGACATCGTCACGACGAGGTCGAGGTCGGGGTGCGCCGCGAGGACCTCGTCGCGAGCCCGGTCGACCGAAGCGGGATCGGTCACGTCGACGACGACGGTCTCGAGGTCGAGGACGCGGGTGGTGTCGCGCCCGCCGACGACGACGGTCGAGCCGGCGTCGGCGAAGCGGCGTGCGAGCCCCAGGCCGATGCCCGAGGTCCCTCCGACGACGAGGACGGTGCGGGCGGTGGTGTCCATGGTGGTCTGCTCTCTCCGGGCGGTCGGGGTCAGCACTGATCGTGCCGGAGGGACGCTGTCTCCGGGAGCGCCCTGCTGATCCAGGGGGTGCCAGGACCCCTCTCATGGCATCGCCGGATACCCCGCTGCCCGCTGCTGGAGGCACGGCGGGCGCTCGCCACAGGACCGCGCCGGTCTACCCCAGTCGTCGGGTAGACCGGCGAGGCACCGGTCCGTCGTCCGGTAGGACGGTTCTGTGGTGCCGGTGTCGCACCCGACCGGCGCGACCGCTCCGGTCGTGCCGGGACAGCCGGCACCACACCCCTCGGGGCCGAGCGACCGAGCGACCGAGCGACCGAACGCCCGCGCGGACGATGCGGCCGGCTGCGAGGATGTCCCCGTGTCGGCAACCAGCGCGGTCCTCGTCATCGATCTGCAGGCCGGAGTCGTCCGGGGGTGCTTCGACGTGGACGGAGTCCTCCGACGGACCGCACACCTCGTCGACCGGGCTCGCTCGGGCGGCGTGCCGGTGGTCTGGGTGCAGGACCACGGCGGATTCCCCGAGGGCAGCGCGGACTGGGCCCTCGCCGCACCGCTGGAACGTCGGGCGGACGAGCCGCTCGTCCGGAAGGAGTACCGCGACGCCTTCGCGGCGACCGACCTCGCGGAGGTCCTGCAGGCCCTCGGCGTCCAGCGTCTCGTGGTGGCCGGAGCACAGAGCGACCACTGCATCCGGACCACCGCCCGGTCTGCGGCGGTCCGGGGGTACGACGTCACCCTCGTGTCGGACGCGCACACCACGACCGACACAGCGCACGACGGTGTCGTCATCTCCGGCGAGCAGGTCGTGGCACACACGAACACGTACTTCGCCGGCCTCCGCTACCCAGGGCACCGCTCCGCAGCCGAGCGGCACGACCAGGTGGCCCTGGAGGCCGTCCACTGATCGCTGGACCCGTCTCCGGTCAGTCCCCGACCGTGTCGTCGTCCTGCGCACTCAGGAAGAGCCGGTGGCTCGTGATCAGCAGCGACAACCACCCGCTGCCGGTGACCCAACCGACGGCGACGTCCGTGAACCAGTGCGCCCCGAGCAGGACCCGTGACAGCCCGACCGTCACGGCGGTCCCGGCGGCGGCCCCGGCCAGTGCGACCTGGGGCCCGGTGCGTTCCTGCCGAAGCGCCAGCAGGTAGGCGATGACACCGACGATCGTCGTGGTGTTCAGCGTGTGGCCGGACGGGAAGGACGGGGAGCGCTCGTAGGGCGGGACGGCGTCGCGGCGGCGGGGCCGGTTCCGCTTGATGCGGTCCTTGCCGAGCAGGGTCATCGCGAGCGAGCCCGCGCCCGCGGCGACGAGCAGCGTCACCGGGCTCGCGCGGCGCTCCCGGACGGCGAACGCCACCGCCGAAGCGACGGCCAGCACCGGCATCGAGACCGGACCGAACACGCGCGCGATGACGGCGGCGGTACCGTCGACGGCGGGGGAGCGGAGCCGCTTCGCCTGCTCGAGCACCGGACGGTCCAGGCTCGCGATGCCGTCGCGCCCGGTCACGCCGTCGTAGATCCACGCCGCACCCGCCGTCGCCGCCAGGGCGATGCCACCGCCGACCGCGAGCGTGACCACGAGCGCGCGGTGGGCTCCGACCCGCTGGGCGAGCCCGCGGTGTCGGGCGGCCAGCCGCTGCCCGGCACGGGACCGCCACTCGGTCAGGTCGCGCCGACCGAGACGACGGTCGTGGGGAACCGTGCGGTCGGGGGAGGGGGTACCGGAGTCCGTCACGACGCCATCCTGGCCCGGTGCCGTCGCTGACGGTCAGGAAGCCGACGACGACCGCGTCCCCACCCGCCGGACGGGAGGCACGGCGCGGGCCCACACCGCGCCTCCCGTCCGCCACCGGGTCACCGCACTCCCCGGTGCGACGACCGGTCAGGACGCCGGTCGCACCGGGTCCTCGACGAGCCGGACGGTGACGCTGACCAGGTCCGCCGACGGCCGGACCGCCGCGTCCAGCGCGTCGCGCAGACGCTCGCCCACCACGCGGAGCGTGTCGCAGGCCGGGCGCTCGCCGGAGACGGCGATGCCGGCTCTGACGTGCACGCGTCCGCCACCGCGGTCGACGTCGACCAGGACGTCCGGTTCCGGGAGCGTCAGCGCCGGTGCGACGGCCTCCGCGACCGCCCCGGCGGCGGCCGCGAGCGGGCGTGCCGAGTAGACGCCGGTGACGCCGGACACCGCCCGGACGGCCTCGGTCAGGGTGCGCGCGATCGCTTCGTCGTCCATCCGCACTCCTCAGGGTCGGTACTCGTGTCAGGGTCGGTCGGAGTCTCAGGGTCGCCGGGTCAGGGCAGGTACACGTCGTCGAAGCGGACGTCGACGGCCTCGACGACCAGTCCCGTGTGCCACTCCACGGTCTCGGCGACGGCGCGCCGGAGCCGCTCGGCGGTGGGCTCCGCCGGCTCGCCGTAGGCCAGGCCGGCGGTCACGTCGATCCGCACGGTGGCGCCGGGCTGCTCGAGGTCGCCCTCGAGGACGCAGCGGCCCATCACGACGCCGCCCATCGTGTCGCCGGCCCGGCGCACGAGCCCGCGGACGGCCGCCTCGGTCAGCGCGAGCCGCAGTCGGGGGTCCGGGTGCGCCACGGGCACGTCGCGGCCGGGGCGGACCTCCGCCCGGATGGCGTCGAGGAGTCGGTCGACCCAACCGGACTCCCGGTCGCGCTCGGAGTCGGCGCGCCGCTCGAGGGCGCCGACCGAGAGTTCGCGCAGTCGCTGCATGCCGGCCATGGCGAGTCGGCAGGCGGCGGAGCCCTCGATGGACGGGTCGACTGGCGTCCGGCCGCGGTCGAGGTAGTCCGCGAGCTCCTCCATGGTGTGTCCGTCGAGGTCGTCGTCGGGCACGGGGAGGTCGTCGTCCGTCATCGCCATCCCTCCATCTCCGCGGAGAGGAACCGTCGTGCCCGGGCGAGGAGCCCCCGCACGGTCGAGGTCGGGAGTTCGAGTTCCTCGGCGATCTGCTGGTAGCTGTGCCCGGCGGTCTCCCGCAGGAGCCAGCACCGTCGCTGGTCGACCGGCATCCGCTCCAGTGCCGCCCACATCGCGTCGAGCTGCATCCTGGTCTCGACGGTACGCTCCGGCGTCAGTCGCGGGTCGGCGGGACGCTCGACCGCGTCGAGGTCGTCGTGGTGTCGACGGCGCCGCAGCCGGTCGAGCGCTCGTCGGGTGACGATCTGCACCATCCACGGTCGGAAGCGCCCCGGGTCCTCGAGGTCCCCGAGCTTCCGCCAACCGGTCAGGAACGACTCCTGCACGACGTCGTCGGCCTCGTCGTTCGAGCCGAGCACCTGCTCCGCGTACACGCGCATGAGCGGACCGTGGCGCCGGGCGAGCACCTCGAACGCGGGGACGTCACCGTCGGACGCACGGGCGACGAGCGTCGCGTCCGAGGCGTCCTGCAGGGGTCCTCCGCCGCTCATCGCCGCCTTCCGTCCGTCGAGCGCCGGCCGACGGGCCGGTCCACTCCGAGCATGCACCGCGACGGCAGCGCGCGTCCGCGTCCGCGTCCGGGCGCGGTCGACGGGCCTGGTTCGTGACACATCGGCGTCGCGGGACGTCCCACTGGTGACATGCACGACGAGACCACCGCCACACCCCCGACCGCACCACCGCACGACGAGCCCGCCGGTCCGCCTCCGGACGCGCCGGTCGTCCCGCCCACCCGGTCGGGCCGGTCCCTGTGCATGAGCGTCTTCGACCGGTGGCGCTGTGGACTCGACGCCGGACACGTCGGCATGCACATCGCCGCCGAGGCCGGTGCGACGACGTCCTGGAACGACGCCGTGGCGGGTCGGATGCTCCGGGATCTCTGACGACCCACGCTCACGACGTGACGAAGAAGTCGCGGTAGCACGGGTCGGCGGGCAGGTCGGCGAGCAGCCGCGCGTGCACCATCGACGCGATCTCGTCAGGGTGCCGGAGGCCGCGACGGTGCCACTCCCGGGGCTCGGCGTGCAGGGCGGCGAGGTTCGGTCGCACGGGTCGTCTCCGTTCCTCGTCGGTGGTCCGTCCGGTCGGACGGCTCCGTCCAGACTGACCCGGTGTCCGCCGTGCCGTACCGCGGTCACGGGTACCGGCCGGTCCCGCCGGTGCACGTCCACTTCACGCGTCCGACCGGCGCAGGAGGTCCGACCACCACGGGGCACGGCCGTCTGCCATGATCGTGCCGACGCGGACGGCGGAGTCCGCCCGACCCGAAGGAGCACCCGTGTCCGTCTTCCTGAACCCCTACCTCGGCTTCCGTGACCAGGCGCGCGAGGCGCTCGACTTCTACCACGGCGTCCTCGGTGGCGAGCTGAAGTCGATGACCTTCGCCGAGGGCGGCATGGCGCAGGACCCCGCGGACGCCGACAAGGTGATGCACGGACAGATCCAGACCGAAGCCGGGCTGCTGCTCATGGCCTCGGACGCCCCGGCGAGCATGCCGACGCCGACCGAGAGCCGCATCTCGGTGTCGCTCAGCGGTGACGACGAGGAGCGCCTGACCGGCTACTGGAACGGGCTGGCCGAGGGCGCGACCGTCATCGAGCCGCTGACGAAGGCTCCGTGGGGCGACACCTTCGGGATGCTCACCGACCGCTTCGGCGTCACCTGGCTCGTCAACATCAGCGGCGCCGCGGGCTGACCGACCTCGGACGGACGGGAGGCGCGGTGTCAGCCGGCACCGCGCCTCCCGTCCGTCGTCACGCCCTCGGCGTGCCGTGGAGCATCAGATCACCGGTGTCCGTTGATCTGGCCCAGCCAGCGGCCGAAGGCCGGCTCCTGCTGGTCGTCGTGCAGCCCCTTGAGGGTGCTGGTCGGGACGCAGTGCCGCTCGGTGTCGACGCCGGTCCCCTCGTGGAGGTCGAGGCTCATGAGTGCTCCTTCGCATGTGGTGTGGACAGTTCGACACCGGACGGCCGTCCGGCATTCCCGATCACGGCGTGACCATGCCGCCGTTGACGTTGAGG
The DNA here is from genome assembly GCF_903970945.1 of Curtobacterium sp. ME26. NCBI lineage: Bacteria > Bacillati > Actinomycetota > Actinomycetes > Micrococcales > Microbacteriaceae > Curtobacterium > Curtobacterium sp. ME26. Next base: position 9,284 of record NZ_CAJCKG010000030.1, on the reverse strand, counting down.
GTCTCGCCGGCGACGAAGCTCGACTCCTGCGAGGCGAGGAACACGTACGCCGGGGCGAGCTCGGCGGGCTGGGCGGCACGGCCCATGGGGGACTCGCTGCTGCCGAACTCGGGGAGTGACTCCGGGTCGACGCCGCCGCTCGGCTGCAGGACGGTCCACGTCGGGCCCGGGGCGACGATGTTGACGCGGATCCCGCGCTCGACGAGCAGCTGCGACAGGCCCTTCGAGAAGTTGTTGATCGCGCCCTTCGACGCCGCGTAGTCGAGGCGGTCCGGAGCGGGCTGGTACGCCTCCATGGACGCCGTCGTGGTGACGGTCGAGCCCGGCTGCAGGTGCGGCAGCGCGGCCTTCACGAGGCGGAACAGGCCGAAGACGTTGACGTCGAAGGTCGCCTCGAACTGCTCGTCCGTGATGTCGAGCAGGTCCGGCTGCCAGCGCTGCTTGCCGGCGACGCTGACGAGGGCGTCGACCCCGCCGAGCTCGGCGACGGCGCGCTCGACGAGCTGCCCGGCGTACGCCTTGTCGCGGAGGTCCCCGGGGACGGCGACGGCCTTGCGACCCGCGGCCTCGATCTGCTCGACGACGTGGTCGGCGTCGGACTGCTCCTCGGGCAGGTAGGCCAGGACGACGTCGGCACCCTCGCGGGCGAAGGCGATCGCCACGGCGGCGCCGATGCCCGAGTCCGCTCCGGTGATCACGGCCTTGCGGCCCTCGAGCCGCCCGGTCCCGCGGTAGCTGGACTCGCCCAGGTCGGGCACCGGGGTCATCTGCGACTGCAGCCCCGGTTCCTCCTGCGTCTGCGGCTCGGGGGAGACGTCGGGGTAGCGGCTCCGGGGGTCGCCGAAGGCGTACTGGTCGACCGGCGAGGTGCTCATCGGGTCGCCTCCAGCTCCACCTTGACCCAGCCGGGCTCGCGGCGGTCGAAGGCCTCGTACGCCTCGATCGCCGAGCCGATCGGCTCGTGCTCGGTGATGAGCGCGGTCGGGTCGATCTGGCCCGACGCCACCAGGTCGATGAGCGGCGGCGTCACCGAGTGGTGGTCGCAGTTGCCCATCCGGATCGTCAGGTTCTTGTTCATCGCCTCGCCGATCGGGTACGACTGCGCGGTCGGACCGTAGACGCCGATGATGCCGATGCGGCCGTACTTCGCGACCGAGGCGACCGCCCACTGCGCGACCTGCGACGGGCCGTCGCCGGGCTTCCACTGCTGCTGCTCGCCGAAGCCGTCCGGGGACGCGTCGGGAGCGACCTGCTGCACCTCGGCGTCGAACTGCCGGGCCTGCTCCTCGGAGACCGCGGCCGGGCCTCGCTTCGGGCGCTCGGCGTCCACGCCGACGGCGTCGATCACGGCGTCCGCACCGATGCCGTTGGTGAGGTCCATGATCGCCTGCACCGGGTCCTCGCGGTTGTAGTCGACGACCTCGCAGTGCTGCGCGAGCGCGGCGGCGAGACGGGTCTCCTCACCGTCGACGACGATGACGCGCGCGGCGCCGAGCTTGTAGGCCGACGCGGCGGCGAACTGGCCGACGATGCCGGCACCGAACACGACGACGACGTCACCGCGGGTGACCCCGGCGAGCTCGGCGCCGAACCACCCGGTCGGGAAGATGTCGGAGAGCAGGATCGCCTGCTCGTCGCTGACGTTCTCGGGCAGCGGGTGCATCGTGTTGCGGGCGTAGGGCACGCGGACGAACTCGGCCTGCAGGCCGTTCACCGGACCGGTCGACTCGGGGCCGCCGAAGAAGCTCGTGCCCGCCTGGGGACCGTTCGGGTTCGCCACGTCGCACTGCGCGGTCTTGCCCATCCGGCAGTACCGGCAGGCGCCGCAGGAGATGGTCGAGTTGATGACGACGCGGTCGCCGGCGGAGAAGCCACGCACGGCGTCGCCGACCTGGGTGACGACGCCGACGGCCTCGTGCCCGAGGATCGTGCCCTCCTGCATCGGCGCCATGGTGCCGCGCACGAAGTGCAGGTCGGTGCCGCAGATCGCACTGCGGGTGATCCGGACGATCGCGTCCTCCGGGTGCTGGATGGTGGGTTCCGGGACCTCGTCGAGACGGATGTCCCCGATGCCGTGCCAGACCACTGCGCGCATGTCGCTCTCGCTTTCCTGTCGTGGAGTGTTCGGGGGACACACAACGCGCACGGCCCTGGACGCTCGCGGAGCGCCGTCCGGTCTGCGCACCGCACCGGGGGACAGCGGGTGCTGCGGACCCGCCCAGGCGCGGCGCGTTCGCTGACGCGCATGAGCGACGACCAGCACGACGAGGAGCAGACCCGCGACGACTTCGCCGACGCCGTCAACATGACCGCGTCCCAGCTGAAGGAGTGGCTCGACACCGACGAGTCGAAGGAGGTCGGGCAGAAGCCGGACGGCGGCGGCGAGTCCACCGGGCACGAGAGCGGGCGGCACATCGTCGCCATCCTCGAGAAGAAGCAGGGCGACTACACGGACGACGACTACGCGCACATGCGGAAGGTCGTCGGGTACGTGGCGCGGCACCTGAAGCAGGAGCCGAAGGGCGACTCCCACGACTCGAAGTGGCGCTGGTCGCTCATGAACTGGGGCCACGACCCCGAGAAGTGATCCCGGGGAGTGAGCCCGCGGGGTGAGTCCGAGGAGTGACCCCGGGCGGCCTGCGGCAGAATGGGTCCGTGGACGACTCCGGCATGCCCCGCTTCCGTCGCATCTGGTCGACGATCCAGGTGGGTGTGCTCGCGGCCGCCGTGCTGTTCTGCGTGGTGATGCTCGTCATCGGGCAGGGCGAACTCGACCGGGTCTACGCGGTCGGCGCGGTCTTCTTCGGTCTGGCCCTGGTCGGGCACGCGACCTACCTCTGGCTGCTGGCCCGCACCCGTCGCTGACCGCCGTCGGACGGGAGGCGCGTGGCGGTGTGGCCCCGCGCCTCCCGTCCGTCAGGACTGCTGCCAGACGCGCACCCAGTCGACGGTCATCTGCTGCGGGAACCGGGTGGTCGCGTCCGGCGACCCCGGCCAGGTGCCACCGACCGCGACGTTCAGCACCACGAAGAACGGCTTGTCGAACACCCACGGCGCCGACCCGACGTCGGCGCGGGTGACCGTCCGACGGGCGACGCCGTCGACCGTCCACGTGACGGAGCCGGGGCGCCAGTCGACTCCGTAGACGTGGAAGTCGTCCGCGAAGGCAGCACCGTTCGGCTGCGTGTACGACGCCGTCAGCCCCTGCGCCCCGGAGTACCCGGGGCCGTGCACCGTCCCGTGGACCACGGCTGGCTCGTACCCGACGTTCTCCATGACGTCGATCTCGCCGCACGCGGGCCAACCGACCTGGCCGATGTCGGCACCGAGCATCCAGAACGCCGGCCACAGGCCCTGGCCCCGCGGGATCCGGATGCGCGCCTCGATGCGGCCGTACTGCGCGGTGAACGTGCCCTCGGTCTTCAGACGGGCGGAGGTGTACGAGCCGTCGGCCTCGCGGCGGGCGGTGACGACGAGGTTGCCGGCGCCGTCGAGGGCGCTGTTGCGACGGGAGTCGGTGTAGGTCTGCAGCTCGGCGTTGCCCCAGCCCCCGGCGCCGGTGTCGAAGCGCCAGATCCCCGGGTTCGGAGCGCTGCCCGCGGCGCCGTCGAACTCGTCGGCGGCGAGCAGCGTGCCACCGCTCGTGGCGGCCTCGGCGGGTGCGCCGGCGCCGAGGACGGTACCGGCGGCGGCGGTCGCAGCGGCGGCGCCGGTCAGGCCGAGCGTCAGGAAGCGGCGTCGGCCGAGGTCGTCGCGGTGGACCGAGGGTGCGTCGTCGTGCGCGGGCGTGGGGTCGTTCGTCATCAGGTCGTCCCGGGTCGGCGGACCCGCCAACGGACGGGGCACTGGATCATCACCCGCCGGGCGCGCCACCGCCAGTCCGCAGTTCGGGGGGCACGCGGCCGCGGTCAGGGCCGGTAGGCGACGCAGAGCACCGTGACGTCGTCCGGGTGCTCGCCGGCGTGGGCCAGGTCGGCGATGCCGGCGACGACCTGCTGGGGATCGGGATGCTCGGCGACCCACGCCTCGAAGCGGTCGAGCGAGTCGAGGTCGCCGCCGAACAGGTCGAGCACGCCGTCGCTGACGGCGACGATGACGTCACCCGGCACGAGCAACGTGTCCTCCGCCGTCCAGCTCGTGCCGACACCGATCGGCAGGTGTCCGGACCGGAGCGGTCGGACGCTGCCGTCGGCACCCCGGAGGAGGGTGAGCCCGTGCCCGGCGTCCACCCAGCGGGCGTGGCCGTCGCGGTCGACGCGGACGTGGAAGCACGTGGTGAACTGGCCGCTGGTGAGGTCGGCGGCGCCCGTGGCGAGGCCGGTCGCGGCACGGCGGACCGCGACGGCGGGGTCGGTCTCGTCGACGGTGCTCCGGATGAGCGAGCGCACGGCCGCGGCGATCATGCCGGCGCCCACGCCCTTGCCCATGACGTCCCCGAGGGTGAACGCGGCACCGCCGGGGGTCGCGAACCAGTCGTAGAAGTCGCCGCCGACGGTCCGCGCCGGGATGCAGACGCCCACCGCGCGGACCTCGTCCGGCAGGCCGGCGGTCGTCGTCGGCAGGAGCGACTGCTGCACCAGGGCGGCCCGGTCGATCTCGCCCTCGGCCACGCGGCGACGGCGCTGCACCGCGGCGAGCTGCAGGCTCGCCTGGCGCGCGAGCTCGTTCGTCACGGCGGCGGTCGCGCCGAAGACGATCACCACGGTGAACAGGCGGACGAACTCGCTGCCCTGCGCCTCCGTCGGTGCGATGAGGTACGGCAGCAGGAGTGCCCCGGCGGTCCCGAGCACCGGCCAGAGGACGTTCCACCGGCCGGGGTTCGCGGCGACCCAGATGAGCGGGAGCACCACGATGGTGGTGAAGACCGACCGGCTGTCGCCGGTGCCGTACCGGAGCAGGCCGATGGCGAAGAAGTCGAGCGCGGGGACGAGGAGCTCCAGGCGCATGGTGCCGGGCCACCGCGCCGGCACCGCTGCGGCCGCGAGGGCGGCGACGGCGATCGCGACACCGGTCCACATCCAGGGTGCCGAGGTCACGAGGAGCCAGGGCGACAGGCTGCTCGCGACGGCCGCCCCGACGACGAGCGCGGTGATGAGCGTCTGCTTCGCCAGCGGGGCCCAGGACGTCCGGATGCCCGCGAGGACGATCGGACCCGTGTCGTCGCGGACGGTGGTCGTCCACGTGCGCGTCGACGACGGGCGGTCCGCGGTGCTCGTCACGGAATCGAGTCAACCTCGGTGCGGCCCGCGGGAGCAACCCCACTCCGAGGGCCGGGCGCGCCGCCGCGCTCGCTGTCCAGGACGGATCGTCGCAGCACGACGTCGTCCACGGCCCGGCAGCGCGTCAGGCGCCCCCGTCAGAGCCCGAGGCGGAGGGCGAGCGGGACGAGCAGCCCGGCGACCCAGACGAGCACCATCACGAGGGCCCCGACCGCGAGCCACCGGCGGCGCCGACGGAGCTTCGGGCTGCGGTCCTCGCCCCACATCTGCGCGCGGACGAGGGTGCGGTTCGCCTGCTCGACCACCCTCCGGACCTCGGGGTCCTCGAGCGGCAGCGAGCCGGAGCGGGCGTGCTCGGCGATCGCCGTGGCTTCCTCGACGGTGAGCTCGTCCTTCGGCATGGGCCCATCGTCGCACCTGCACGACGTCGTCCGGAAGAGCCTGCGGTCAGCGGCCGACAGCGCGGCCGACACCGGAGCCGACACCGCGGGCGGGAGCCCGGGCACCCGCCGTCCTGGGGGAGACCGCAGCCGCCACCGGGTAGCAACGAGGACATGTCAAAGCGCTTCCGCGGGAAGATCGTCGTCGTCACCGGAGCATCGAGCGGCATCGGGAGGGCCGCCGCCCACGAGTTCGCCCGGCAGGGCGCCACCCTCGTGCTCGCCGCACGCGGGCACGAGTCCCTCGAGGCCGCCGCCGCCGAGTGCCGGAAGCTCGGCGCCGAGGCGATCGCGATCCCCACCGACGTCGCCGACGAGCACGCCGTCAAGGACCTCGTCGCCACCACGACCACCCGGTTCGGCCGCATCGACGTCTTCGTCGGCAACGCCGCACTGTTCATCTACGGGCTCTTCGAGCAGACCCCGACGAAGGCGTTCAAGCGCGTCGTCGACACGAACCTCTACGGACACCTCCACGCGATCACCGCGCTCCTGCCGCACTGGAAGCAGCGCGGGAAGGGCACGTACGTGCTCGTCGGGTCGATCCAGTCGCTGCTCTCGGCGCCGTACCAGTCGGCGTACGTCACGAGCAAGCACGCCGCCCTCGGCCTGGTCGACGTCCTCGGCGACGAGTTCGCCGGCACCGACATCGAGTTCACCGCCCTGCTGCCCTCGACGATCGACACGCCGATCTACCAGAACGGCGCCAACTACACCGGCAAGAACTCGCACCCGCTGCCGCCGACGGTCTCCGTCGAGCGCGCCGGCAAGGCCGTCGTGCAGGCCGCCCTGCACCCGAAGCGCTACCGCTTCGTGGGGCGCATCCAGGCGTCCCTCGTGCCGCTGCAGTACGTGTTCCCGGGGCTGTTCCACAAGATCACGAAGCCCATGGTCGAGACCTTCGCCCTGCGCGGCAGGGGCGCCCCCACGGACGGGAACCTCTACGCCCCGGCCGACGCCGGCAACGCCACCGACGGTGGCTGGGTCGCGAAGCGTCGCCGGGTCACCCGGCCCCTGGTCTGGGCGGGCATCGCCGCGGTCGTCGGCACGGCCATGCTGGGCCGCCCGCGTCGCTGACCCACCCACCGGACGGACCGGAGGCGCGGTGCAGACCCGCACCGCGCCTCCCGTCCGTCTGCGGTCGGGCCGCGCCGTCAGTAGCCGGTGGTCGCGCGCCGACCGCCCTGCGCCAGGTGCGCGCGCAGGGCCTCGACCACGAGCGCGTGGTCGTCGTGCATCTCGAGGCCGCTGACCCCGACCGCGCCGATGAGGTTCCCGCGCACCACCAGCGGGAAGCCGCCGCCGGCCGCCTGGTAGCGCCGCGGGTCGAGGGCCGCCGCCTCGTCGAACGTCGACCCGCCCGCCTCGTACTGCGTCCGCACCGTGAGCGTCGCGTGCGCGAAGTGCCGCACCACCCGGAACTTCCGGTCGAGCCAGGCATCGTTCACCGCGCCCGACCCGGGCGTCGCCGCGTGGAAGACCCGCTGCTCCCCGAAGGACACCGCGACGGCCACGCCGAGGCCGCGGTCGAGGGCGGTCGCGCGGAGCCAGGACCCCACCGCCCAGGCCTCGTCGAGGTCGAACGCGTCGAGGTCGAGCTCGCGTTCCTCCGCGAGCAGGACGGCGAGCTTCTCCTCGGTCCGCAGGTCGCGGTACCGGGCGCCGGTGGGATCGGACATGGTGCTCCTCACGGGGGACGTCGGTGTCGTCCGTCACGCTACCGGGCCGCGGCACCCGGTCGGGTGCTGTGTCGCCGGGCCCGGTGCCGCGTCACCGAGCCGCATCCGTCACGGTCGGCGACGGGTGACGACGGGTCGCGCCCGCTCGGCGGACCACGCGCGGCGTGTCCTGCCCGCTCGGCCGGCCGCCCGTGGGTGTGGTCCACGACCGCCGGACGGGAGGCGCGTGCCGGCCCCGCCCCGAGCCTCCCGTCCGTCGGTCCGTCGCCGTAGGGTGAGCGCGTGGAGTTCCCGGGGGAGGCGGCCGGCGCGCGTGACGCGTCGACCTCTCCGGGGGCACCCCGGGGCACGCAGGACCAGCAGGACGACACGCCCCGAGCGGGACGGCGCGCTCCGCGCGCGACGCCGCACGGAGGCACCGACGGGTCCCCCGGGAACCCCACGCCCCTCGCCGAGGTCGCCACGGCGCTCGCCGACGCGTTCCTCACCGCCGAGCGGTGGGCGCCCGACGAACTGACCGCCGCCGGATGGGCGGTGCTCGGGGTCGAGCGCGCCGTCGTCGGGCTCGCGGTCGACGCGGCCCTCCGCACGTACCCGCGGCCGCCGGAGGACGCACCGCGGCAGCTCGCCGCCGTGCTCGCCGACGATGCCCGGCTCGCCGAACTGCACCGCGCTCGCGCCGCGCGTCGTCCGGTGCGGGTGCTCGCCCGTCGTGCCACCGCCGTCCGGGCCCGTCCGGACACCGCCAGCCCCCTGCTCGTCGACACCCTGCCGGAGCTGGCCCGGGCGCTCGGGGTCACGCTCGGCCGGCTGCTCTGGCTCGCCGACACGCGGGCCTGGAACCGGCACGCGGGGCCGTCGAGCCCGCTCCACCACTTCCGGTACGGGTGGGTGGTGCGTCCCGGTCGGGTCCCGCGGCTGCTCGAGAAGCCGATGGACCTGCTCCGGCGGACCCAGCGGACCGTCCTCGACGAGCTGCTGGTCGCCCTGCCGGTGCACGACGCCGCACACGGGTTCGTGCCCGGCCGGAGCGTGGTGACCGGCGCCGCGGTGCACACCGGGCAGCAGGTCGTCGTCACCGCGGACCTCACCTCCTTCTTCGCGAGCGTCACCGCGCCGACCGTGTACGGCGTCTTCCGGGCAGCGGGCTTCGCGGAACCGCTCGCGCACGTCCTCACCGGGCTCTGCACGCACCGGGTCCCGCCGCACGTGCTGACCGGCATGCCCCCGGGCGGCAGTCCCGAGGACCGCGCGGCACTCCGTCGGTCGCTGGCGGTCGCCCACCTGCCCCAGGGCGCGCCCACCTCGCCGGCGCTCGCCAACACCGCGCTCCGGCACCTCGACGCCCGGCTCGCCGGGTGGGCGGCGGCGAGCGACGCGGTCTACACGCGGTACGCCGACGACCTGATCTTCAGCGGCGGCGACCGGCTCGCGGCGCGGCCCGAGGCCTTCCTCCGTGGCGTCGGCCGCATCGTCGACGACCAGGGGTACCGCCTCGCCCCGCACAAGTCGCGGGTCCGGCGTCGGGGGAGCCGGCAGTCCGTCACGGGCGTGGTCGTCAACGACCGACCGTCCCCGGGCCGGCGTGAGGTCGACCGGCTGCACGCGCTGCTGCACAACGCCGCCGTGCACGGGCCTGCGTCGCAGGACCGGACGGGCCACCCGGACTTCCGCGCGCACCTGCTCGGGCGGATCGGGTGGGTCGAGCAGGTCCACCCGGGGCGAGCGCGACGCCTGCGCGAGGAGTTCGACCGCATCCGCTGGTGACGCGCGCGGACGACTACCGTGACCCGCATGACGACGCACCGCGTTCCCGCTCCGGCACTCCCGGCGGACGGGGCGAAGCCGAAGGGGCCCGCCTCGTACTTCCCGAGCATCGAGAAGACGTACGGCCGCCCCGTGCAGGAGTGGCTCGACCTGGTGGCCGACCGGCTCGACGACCACCG
>NZ_CAJCKG010000029.1:0-38795 GCF_903970945.1 Curtobacterium sp. ME26 | reverse complement strand
GGATGTTGTTTCTTCCGCTCTGCAGTGTTCTTTTTCGAAACAGCAGCACGCAACACTATTTTCTGCGGAGTACCTGGAGTTCATGTTTCTCCTCTCCAAACCTCAAACGTACCTGGCGGTAGCCCCGTTTTAATGGGGTGGTTTTTGGTCTTTCGCGGTTCCCGTTCCCGTTGTCCTGGGGGCACTCCCCCCCGCCACTACGCTGATCCGCATGAGCAACGACGCGCCCCTGTCCGGATCCGCCCTGACGATCACCGCCGGTGGGTACACCGCCGAGATCGCTTCGGTGGGGGCCTCGCTCCGGACCCTGCGCGTCGAGGGGCGTGACCTGGTCGTGCCGTTCGCCGCCGACGAAGTCCGCCCGGCCTTCCGCGGTGCCGTGCTCGCGCCGTGGCCGAACCGGGTCGTCGACGGTCGCTACACGTTCGACGGCCGGGAGCACGAGCTCGCCCTGACCGAGCCGAAGCGCCACCACGCCCTGCACGGCCTCGTCGCGTGGACCGACTTCCGTGTCGTCGCGCACGAGCCCGACCGTGCCGTCCTCGCCACGACGGTGCCGGCGCAGGAGGGCTACCCGTTCCGCGTCGAGGTGCTCGTCGAGTACCGCCTCGACGCCGACGGCCTGCACACGACGATCACCGGCACGAACACGGGCGCCGACGCGGCACCGTGGGGGACCGGGCCGCACCCGTACCTCGTGGCCGGTGCCGGCCGGGTCGACGACTGGACGCTGACCCTGCCCGCGTCCGAGGTGCTCGAGGTCACCGAGGACCGCCTGGTGCCGACCGGTCTCGCGCCCGTGCACGACGCGTTCGACCTCCGCACCGCGACCCCGATCGGCGACCGGTTCATCGACCACGCCTTCACCGGGTTCGAGCGCGACGCCGCGGGGACCGCCACCATCGTGCTCACCGCGGTGGACGGGCACGGCGTCCGGGTGTCCTTCGGTCCGGAGTGCGGCTGGGCGCAGGTGCACACCGCCGACCACGTCGTCCCCGAGTACCACCGTGTCGGGCTCGCGGTCGAGCCGATGACCTGCGCGCCGGACGCCTTCAACGCCGGGTCCGGGTCCGGCCTCGTCGTGCTCGCCCCCGGTGCCGCACACGCCGCGTCGTGGACGATCGCCGCGGTCTGAGCCGAGCGCGGGTCGTCGCGCGACGGCTCGACCGGACGCCGGACCTCGGCGCGCTCGCGGCGGCGACGACCGCTGACGTCGTCTGGCTCGACTCCGGTCTGCCCGACGGTGCCCCCGACACCGGCCGCGAGCGGGCCGCCTGGTCGGTCCTCGCGCTGACGGACGGCCCCTTCGCGACGCGGTTCCGGCACGAGGACCGCCGGGCCGTCCTCGAGGTCCCACCCGCCGCCGAGCGGTGGTTCGGGGTGTCCCGCACGGAGGACCGCCGGGCGTTCGCCGTGCTCGGCGACCTGCTCGAGCGCACGCCGGTGCTCGATGCGCCCGTGCCCGGCTGCGGCTTCGCGCTCGGGTGGGTCGGGTTCCTCGGGTACGAGCTCGGCCGGGAGTCGGACGGTCCGGACCGCACCGCCGACGGGCACGCCGACGCGGACCTGCGGTTCGTCGACCGCGCGGTGGTCGTGCACGCCGACGGGCGCGCCTGGGCGCTCGCCCTGGTGGGCGAGGACGAGCCGACGGCCGGTGCGGCGAACCGGGCGTGGCTCGAGGACCCGCACGGGTCGCGGACGCGGGGCGCCGCGCCGGACGCGACCACGGGCCTCCCGGCCGTCGCCACCGGGCGCGTGACGCGCGCCGCCTACGAGGCGGCCGTGGAGGACTGCCGCACCGAGATCCGCGAGGGGAACGCGTTCCAGGTGTGCCTCACCACCGCCTTCGCGGTGGGCACGGTCGGACGGGAGGCGCGGGTCGGCCCCGGCACGGACCCCCACCTGGACGAGTACCTGCGGGTGCGACGGGCGGACCCCGTGCCGTTCGGTGCGTACCTGCGGCTCGGCCCCCTGCGGGTGGCGAGCCGGTCGCCGGAGCGCTTCCTGCGCGTCGACGCGGCGGGCACGGTGGTCGCGGAGCCCATCAAGGGGACCCGGCGGCGTGACCCGGACCCGGCGCGCGACGCGGTCGTCCGGGCCGGACTGGCGACGAGCGCGAAGGACCGGGCCGAGAACGTCATGATCGTCGACCTGCTGCGGAACGACCTGCTCCGCACGGCGGTGCCCGGGTCGGTGCACGTCGAGCGGCTCTGCGCCGTCGAGACCTACGCGAGCGTGCACCAGCTCGTGTCGACGGTGTCGGCGGTGCTGCCGGAGGGGGTCTCGCGGGCGGCGGTCGTGCACGCGGCGTTCCCGCCGGGGTCGATGACCGGCGCGCCGAAGCGCAGCGCGACGGCGATCGCGGACCGGCTCGAGGGTGCTCCGCGGGGCGTGTACTCCGGGGTCATCGGGTACTTCTCGGCGGACGGCTCGGTCGACCTGTCGGTGGCCATCCGCACACTGGTCACGGTCCTCGACGGTCGGGGCGTCGAGCGGTCGCGGTCGTTCGGCGCCGGTGGTGCGGTGACGTGGTCCTCGACGGCGGCGGACGAGGCCGACGAGGTCGAGACGAAGACCCGGTCGGTCCTCGGGGCCCTGGGAGCCACCCTGTCCTGGTGACGCCGGGCGTGTCGAACGCGTGTTCGACCAGGCTGTCCACGGATGTCGGACCCGGTTGACATCATCGAACACATGTTCGAATATGAGGGCATGCAGTCGGCGGCGGCACTCCTGTCGCCCGGGTCCGAGGGGACGTCCGGGCGGACCGGTCCTGCCCGGGCGGGCGCGGTGTCGCCGGCCTCCGCGCGGCCGACCCGGCGCGTGGACCACCTCGGTGACGCGCGGGCGGCGCTCGAGCGCATCACCGCGTTGCGCTCCCGGGTGTCCGAGATGGAGGCAACCCGCGTCGACGTCCAGGGGCTGCCCACCGCCGCGGCGCTGCAGTCCCTGCTGCCCGGCGGTGCGATCCGCGTCGGCGGGTCCTACGCGGTGCAGGAGTCGGTGCTCCTCGCGATGACCATGCTCCAGGCCGCGTCGGCCGAGGGCGCCTGGTGCGCCGTCGTCGGCGTGCCGTCCTTCGGGGTCGAGGCCGCCGCCGCGATGGGGATCGACCTCGAACGGCTCGTGCTCGTGCCCGACCCCGGGGACCAGTGGCTCACCGTGACGGCCGCACTCGCCGACGTCGCGCAGATCGTCCTCACCCGACCGCTCGGCCGCGTGGTGCCCGGCGACGTCTCGCGGCTCGCCGCTCGGCTGCGGCAGCGCGGCGGGGCGCTCGTCGCGCTGGGGTCCTGGCCCGGTGCCGACGTCACGCTGCGGGTGACGGAGTCGGTGTGGAGCGGGATCGGGGACGGCCACGGGCACCTGGCGGAGCGCCGGGCGACCGTGACGGCCTCGGGGCGGGCGGGAGCGGGACGGCCGGTCAGCGCCGACCTGCTCCTGCCGGCGGCCGACGGCGCGGTTCGTCCCGCGGTCGTCGGTGCGGTCGGGGCTGCCGGATCTGTCGGTGCTGCCGGTGCTGCCGGGTCGTCGTCGCCCGTGCTGCGTCCCGTCGCGGTGGCGTCGTGAGTCCCCGCGGGCGCTCGCGGGCGACCGCGCCGCGGGTGGCGGCACGGTCGAGCGCCGCCGTGCCCGGTGCCGTGTCCGTGCGGGCCGATGCGCTGGCGCGCGGTGGAGCACTGCCGGAGCCGCCGCCCACCCGCACGATCGTGCTCTGGTGCCCGGACTGGCCCGTGATCGCGGCGGCCCGTGCGGCGGGCTCGCCACCGGACCACCCGTTCGCCCTGGTGGCGAAGGGGACGGTGTTCGCCAGCTCGGCCAGCGCCCGGCAGCAGGGCGTGGTGCGCGGGCTCCGCGTGCGGGAGGCCCAGGCGCGCTGTCCCGAGCTCGTGGTGGAGCCCTACGACGACGCCCTCGACCACCGGGCGTTCGAACCGGTCATCCGGGCGATCGAGGAAGCCGTCCCCGGGGTCGAGGTCCTGCGCCCCGGCACGGTCGCCCTGCGCTCCCGGGGGCCGGCCCGGTACTACGGCGGCGAGCGTGCGGCTGCGGCGACCCTCGCCGGCATCGCCGCCGACCACGGCGCCCCCGGGGTGCGGGCCGGGGTGGCGGACACGCCGTTCGCGGCGGAGCAGGCGGCGCGTGCCCGTCCCGTGCGCCCGGGCGAGCGGGTGCGGATCGTGCCGGTCGGCGGGTCGGCGCCGTTCCTGGCGGACCTGCCGCTCGGCGTGCTCGGCGACCCCGACCTGGCGACGGTGCTCGGGCGGCTGGGCCTCGGCACCCTCGGCGACTTCGCCGCGCTCGGCGACGAGCAGGTGCGTGACCGGTTCGGCGTCGCCGGGGCGTTCCTGCACCGGCTCGCGGGCGGCCGTGACCCGCGCGAGGTCACGTCGCGTGCGGTCCCGCCGGAGCTCCGGGTCGAGGCGTCCTTCGAACCGCCGCTCGACCGCGCCGACCAGGTGGCGTTCGCCTTCCGGCGGTCGGCGGACGACTTCGCCGCCCGGCTGCGATCGGCGGGTCTCGTCGCCACCACCATCCGGGTCGGCATCGTCGACGAGCGCGACCTGCTGCTCGAACGGACCTGGGTGCACCCGCGGTGGTTCGACGCTGCCGACGTGGTCGACCGGGTCCGGTGGCAGCTCGCCGGCGGGGTGGACCCCACGGGGCTCGAGGCACCCGTCGTCCAGGTCGTGCTCGAACCGGTCGCGGTCGACGACGCGGCGAACCACGAGCGCGGGCTCTGGGGCACCGGACCCGACGAACGGGTGCACCACGCCCTCGCCCGCGTGCAGGGACTCGTCGGGCACGAGGGCGTGGTCACCCCGCGGATCGGCGGCGGGCGAACCCTGGCCGAACGCGTCGTGCTCGTCCCGTGGGGCGACGCCCCCGTGGGCGGCGAGCGTGCGCTGGCGACCGTCCGGGACCGACCGTGGCCCGGTCGGCTCCCCGGACCGCCGCCCGCCACCGTGCTCGAGCGGCCCCGGCCGGTGGACGTGGTCACCGCCGACGGCGAGACCGTGGACGTCGACGACCGCGGTGCGCTGACCGGTGCGCCCGAGCGCTTCCGGGCCGAGGGGGAGCGCGGCGGACGGTTCGCCCCGGTGACCGCGTGGGCGGGCCCGTGGCCGCTCGTCGTGCGCTGGTGGGAGTCCGGCGGCCGGCGCCTGCACCGGCTGCAGCTGGTCGACGGTGACGGCCGTGCCTGGTACCTGGTGCTCGCCGACCACCGCTGGTGGGCCGAGGCGGTCGCGACGTGAGGGAGCACTGATGGGCTACAGCAACCCCCCGATCCCGTGGTCGGAGTTCGAGCGAGCGCTGTCCGACAAGCGTCCGGACAGCGCGCACGCCGGCGACGGCGGGGACAGTCCGGCCTGGTCGCGGAAGCGCTCCCGGTACGTCCCGCCGCCCTCGGCGTCCGACGACGACGTCCCGGTCGTGCCGTACGCCGAGCTGCACGCGCACTCGACCTTCAGCTTCCTCGACGGTGCGAGCGGTCCGGAGCACCTGGTCGAGGAGGCAGCGCGCCTGCACCTGCACGGCCTGGCGCTCACCGACCACGACGGCTTCTACGGGGCCGCCCGGATGGCCGAGGTCGCCGAGGCGTACCCGACCGTCGCCACCGTGTACGGCACCGAGCTGTCGCTCGGGCTGACCGAGCCGCAGAACGGTGTGCCCGACCCCGAGGGCACGCACCTGCTGCTGCTCGCCGACGGCCAGGACGGCTACCACCGGTTGGCGGCGGCGGTCACCCGGGCGCACCTCGCCGCCGGTGCCGAGAAGGGGCGGCCGCAGTACGACCTCGACGAGCTCGCGGCACAGGCGGACGGGCACTGGCGGGTGCTCACGGGCTGCCGCAAGGGCACCGTGCGCCGGGCCCTCGAGCAGGGCGGCGAGTCCGCCGCCGACGAGGCCCTGCGGGCCCTGCTCGACCGGTTCGGCACGGCCGGGGTCGTCGTCGAGCTCACCGACCAGGGCGAGCCGCTCGACAGCGCGCGGAACGACGTGCTCGCAGCCCTCGCGGCACAGCACGGGCTGCCCGTCGTCGCGACCGGGAACGTGCACTACGCGACGCCCGACCGGTTCCCGGTGGCGACCGCGCTGGCGGCCGTGCGGGCCCGGCGGAGCCTCGACGAGATCGACGGCTGGCTGCCGGCCGCGCCGACCGCCCACCTGCGGTCCGGGGCCGAGATGGCCCGGCGGTTCGCGCGGTGGCCGGGGGCGGTGGAGACGAGCGTCGAGCTGGCCGACGAGCTCGGCTTCCGGCTGCGGACCGCGAAGCCCGGGCTGCCCGACGTCGAGGTCCCCGAGGGGCACACCACGATGTCGTGGCTCCGTGAGCTCACCTGGCGCGGGGCACGGCGGTTCTACCCGGGCAGCGCGGACGGCGTCGACCCGCAGAAGCGCGAGCGCATCGAGCGGGAGCTCTCCGTCATCGCGGACAAGGACTTCCCGGGGTACTTCCTGATCGTGCGGGACATGGTGCAGTACGCCCGCGACCGCGGCATCCTCTGCCAGGGGCGCGGGTCGGCGGCGAACTCGGCGGTCTGCTACCTGCTCGAGATCACCGCGGTCGACTCGATCCGGTACGGACTGCCGTTCGAGCGGTTCCTGTCGGCGATGCGCGACGAGGAGCCCGACATCGACGTCGACTTCGACTCGGACCGCCGCGAGGAGGTCATCCAGTACGTCTACGAGAAGTACGGACGGTTCAACGCCGCCCAGGTCGCGAACGTCATCACCTACCGGCCGAAGGGCGCCGTGCGCGACATGGCGAAGGCGCTCGGGCACAGCCCGGGGCAGCAGGACGCCTGGTCGAAGCAGGTCGAGCGCTGGGGGTCGGTCACCGAGAGCCAGGACCACGACATCCCGGACACGGTGGTCGACATGGCGCAGCAGGTGCTCGGGTTCCCGCGGCACCTCGGCATCCACTCCGGCGGCATGGTGCTCACCGACCGACCGGTGGGCGAGGTCGTGCCGATCGAGCACGCCCGGATGGACGGCCGGACCGTGCTGCAGTGGGACAAGGACGACTGCGCGTACATGGGGCTCGTGAAGTTCGACATGCTCGGGCTCGGGATGCTCGCGGCGCTGCAGTACTCGTTCGACCTGGCCGACGAGCACTGCGGGGAGCGCTGGGACATGCACTCCATCCCGAAGGAGGAGCAGGGCGTCTACGACCAGCTGTGCCGCGCGGACACGATCGGGGTGTTCCAGGTCGAGTCCCGTGCGCAGATGGGGACGTTGCCGCGCCTGCTGCCCCGACGGTTCTACGACCTGGTGATCGAGGTCGCCCTGGTGCGCCCCGGGCCGATCCAGGGCGGGGCCGTGCACCCGTACATCCGGCGTCGGACCGGCGAGGAGCCCATCACCTACATCCACCCCTCACTGGAGCCCGTGCTCGAGCGGACACTGGGGGTGCCGCTGTTCCAGGAGCAGCTCATGCAGATGGCGATCGCGGTCGGCGGGTGCTCCGGCGACGACGCCGACCTGCTCCGCCGCGCGATGGGGTCGAAGCGGGGGCACGAGAAGATCGAGCGGCTCCGCGAGAAGCTCTACGCGGGGATGGCGTCGAACGACATCCACGGCGCGGACGCGGACGCGATCTACGCGAAGATCCAGGCGTTCGCGAACTTCGGGTTCGCGGAGAGCCACTCGATCAGCTTCGCGCTCATCGTCTACGCGAGCGCGTGGATGCGCCTGCACTACCCGGGGGCGTTCCTGGCGGCGCTGCTCCGGGCGCAGCCGATGGGGTTCTACTCGCCGCAGACGCTGGTGGCCGACGCCCGGCGGCACGGCGTGCGCGTGTTCCGGCCGGACGTCCTGCGCTCGGGTGTCGACGCGACGCTCGAACCGCTCGACGAGCACGACGGAGCCGTGCACCTCGGTGCCGACGCGTGCCTGGCCGAGGAACAGCCCCCGGTGCTGCCGTTCGACGGTTCGCGGCCGGACGACACCGCCGAGCACCGCCGCGACGGGGCCTTCGCGGTCCGCCTCGGGCTCGCCGAGGTCGCCTCGCTCGGTCGCCGGAGTGCCGAGGCGATCGTCGCCGAGCGGGAGGCCCACGGGCCGTTCACCGACATGTCCGACCTCGCCCGGCGGGTCCGCCTGACGACGGCGCAGCTCGAGGCCCTCGCGGCGGCGGACGCGTTCGCCGGACTCGGCATCGACCGGCGGAGCGGCATGTGGTCCGCCGCCCAGGCCGCGGCGGAGCGTCCCGACCAGCTGCCGGACACGCAGGTGACGGTGCAGCCGCCGCTGTTCGGGCAGATGACGAGCGGGGACGTCCTCATCGCCGACATGTGGTCGACGGGCATGTCGACCGATGACCACCCCGTGCGACACGTCCGGTCGAGGCTGGACGCCCGAGGGGTGCTGAGCGTGCTGGACACGGCCACGGCCGAGACCGGGCGTCGCGTCGAGGTCGGCGGGATCGTCACCCACCGGCAGCGTCCGGCGACGGCGTCGGGGATCACGTTCCTCAACGTCGAGGACGAGACCGGGTTGGTGAACGTCATCTGCAGCGTCGGCGTGTGGGGACGGTACCGACGGGTGGCGCGGGAGTCGCCGGCGGTGGTGGTGCGGGGGATCCTCGAGCGGTCGCCCGACGGCGTGGTGAACCTGGTGGCCGACCAGATCGAGCACCTGCCGCTGGGGGTGCGGACGCGGTCGCGGGACTTCCAGTGACCGCCGCGGGCGGCGGTGGCGGCGCCGACGGCCGACGGCGACGGTGCGCGGGTGCCGGTCAGGCGGTGGTCTGCGGAGGCACCACGGGCACCCGGACGGTGACCTCGAGCCCACCGGAACGCACGTTGCGGAGCGAGGCCGTGCCTCCCGACCGTTCCGCGATGGCACGCACGATCGCGAGCCCGAGGCCGGAGCCGCCCGGCAGCGGGACCCCGCCCGTCGCCGGGTCCGGGTCGCGGCGTGACGTCCGCGCCTCGTCGGGGCGCGTGAACCGGTCGAAGGCGACCGGGATGAACGACTCCGGCACCCCGGGGCCGTCGTCGGTGACCTGCAGGACGCCCTCGGCCCCCTCGACGCGCCAGGACACGAACACGCCACCCCCGCGGGGGAGTGCCGCGACCGCGTTGCTCGCGGTGTTCGTCACGAGCTGCGCCATGCCGCCGGTGTCCAACCGGAAGCGCGGCTCGCCGGCGTCCGTCCCGACGCCACCGGGGACCACGCCGTCGGAGCGGTCCGACGACGCGTCCGAGCGCGGGGCCGCGACCGGTGCACCGTGCGGCTCGGAGGAACCGGCCGGGCTCGTGGGTCCGGGCGGCTCGAGGTCGAAGTCCACCGTGATGTCCTTCGCCGACGCGATGAGCCGCACGCGGTCGACGGCGGCCATGACCTCGTCACCGAGGTCGCTCCACGTGGTCGTCGGCTGCGGGCCGCCGTCCTGTTCGCGTCGCTCCGAGTCCTCGATCCTGGAGAGCGTCAGCAGGTCGTTCGCGAGTCGGGACAGCCGGGCCACACTGCGCTTGGCGCGGTCGATGTGGGCCGCGAGCGCCGCGGCGTCGTCGCCGTCGAGCGACGCGAGGTCGAGCTGCGTGGTGAGGATGGCGAGCGGGGTGCGGAGCTCGTGGCTGGCGTCCGACACCATCTGTCGTTCGCGCTCGGTGGCCTGCCGCGTCCGGGCGAGGAAGGCGTTCAACGTGGTGGCGAGCGAGGCGAGCTCGTCCTGGGCCGGACCGACCGGGAGCTCGGCTCGCTCGGGGGCGACCGAGAGCCGTTCGGCCTCGCGGCGCATCCGGTTCACCGGGCGCAAGGCGGCAGTGGCGAGGATCCACGAGGCGACACCGAAGGCGATGAGGATCGCGAGTCCGGTGAGCGAGAGGGTGGTGGTGAGGTCGTCGACGACGATCGCTTCGGCCTGGGAGTTGCGGGCGGCGACGACCGTCCAGCGGCCGGCCTGGTTGACCGGGTGCTCGATGACCACGCGGTACTCGGAGCCGGACACGTCGATGACCGAGGCACCGGCCTGGGTGCTGGTCAGGCTGCCGAGGGCGCGCTCGACCCGGGGCGGCATCGTCGACAGGCGGATCTGTCCCGACGGGGCGACGACGGCGACGAGCTGGGCGTTGCCGGGTGCGGACAGGTCGGGATCGCTGTCCACCTCGAGCGTCGCCACGTACGGGTCGACGTCGGCGTCGAGGAGCGTCCTCGTGGCGCTCGCGACGACGCTGACGACCTGGAAGCGCATGACGAGCACGAGCAGGACGATGACGACCGCCGCGATCGCGGTCGAACCGATCGTGATCCGCGAGCGGAGCGACAGGTTCCGCAGCGGACGGGGCAGCCCGTGTCGGGGTCCGGGACTCCCGGGGGTCGGCGCCGTTTCGGTCACGCCCCGAGCAGGTCGAGGCGGTACCCGCGACCCCGCACGGTCGAGATGGCGACGGTCGCCTCGTGCGACGTCAGCTTCTTGCGGAGGTACGAGATGTACTGCTCGACGACGTTCGGGTCGACGTGCTGCGAGCCGTCCCAGACCTCCTCGAGGATCTTCGGGCGGTCGACGACGGAGCCGACGGAGCGGGCGAGGAGCCGCAGGAGCGCGAACTCGGTCGGGCTCACGGCGACGCGCTGCCCCTTGATGGAGATGCGGCGGGCCTCGGAGTCGATCGCGACGTCGCCGACCTCGATCGTGCGCTGGCCGGCGGTCGACTCACGGCGACCGAGGGCGCGGAGCCGGGCGGTGAGCTCGGCGAAGGCGAAGGGCTTCGTCAGGTAGTCGTCGGCGCCGGCGTCGAGGCCGAACACCCGGTCGTCCACGGCGTCGCGCGCGGTCACGAGCAGGATGCGGACCGGGTCCTCGCGCTCGCGGATGCGTCGCGCGAGCTCGAAGCCGGACATGCCGGGCATCATGACGTCGACGACCGCGAGGTCGAAGGCCTGCTCGCCGAGGGCGATGAGCGCCTCGACCCCGTTCTCGACCGCGGTGACGCGGTACCCCTCTGCTGCGAGTCCCCGCTCCATGAGCGCACGCATCTCGTCGTCGTCCTCGACCACCAACAGGCGCATGATCGACCTCCTCGGACCCCATCGTGGCAGGGAACGGGCGGTTCGGGGCCGTCGGACCTCCGAAGTCGCTGAATCTCGTCTCAGTGACCCCCGCGGCTGCCGGTCCCCCGAGCAGCGCCCGGACGACGGGCCCGCCGTGCCGGTGTCACCCCACCGGGGGCAGGACGATGCGTCCCGTGGAGTGGGGAGTGATACCGAGCGGTACTCGTTGCTAGGCTCCGGACCGGACGCGGCGTACCCGACGCGGTGTCCGTGGGGGGAACCGTGCACGACCGATCAGACCACGCCGACACGCCAGCGCAGCACCACCCGGCGGTCGCGCGCCTGCTGGCCGAGCTCGACGCCGCGCGCGTCGGCATCGTCGTCCTCGACGAGCTCGACGCCCCGCGACGTGAGCGTGTCGTCGCCGAGCTCCGCACCGCGGTGCCGGACCTGGCGAGCCGCGCTGCGCACGAGGCCGGAGCGGAGCACGTCGTCGCGAGCATCCGTGCCGTGGCCGGTCACGTTCCGGACGGTGTCGGGCCTGCAGGGGCCGCGACCGGGCTGTGGGAGGACATCGTGCACACTGCGGTCGAGGCAGCCCGGGCGGTCGGACGTCCGGAGCCCGTCACCCTGGTCCGCTGACCGCAGCGACGCAGCGACGCAGCGACGCAGCGACGCAGCGACGCAGCAGCGACGCAGCGACCAGGCGACCCAGCGGAGCGTCCTGCCGCCGTCAGTCGTCCTCGCCGAGCAGCTCCTCGCGCACGCGTCGGATGTCCTCGAGCAGCGCCCCGATGAGCACCCAGTGCCGCGAGTTCGGGCGGACGACCGCGAGCGGCGCCGTGAGCGCCGGCTCCACCGCGTCCGTGTCGTCCCGCTCCGCGCCCACGAAGCCGTCGTGCTCCGCGTGGTGCAACCGCGTCGCCTCGACGCGTGCGCTCAGCGCCCGGACGTCCGCTCCGATCCGGGCGACCTCGGTCGCGATGCTGCCGACGACGGGGTCCGAGCGCAGGTCCGGCGCCGTGTTGTCGCGGACGGCGCGCGTCATGCCGGTCACCCGCGTCACGAGGACCCGCAGGTGTTCGGCGACGGCGACGTCCCGCTCGAGGATCGTCCGGTGCCGACCGCCCCGCGGGTTCATCGTCAGCGACTCGCCGGCGGCCGTGAGGGAGGCCTCGGCGCGGGCGTGCTGCTGCCGGAGCGCACGGGCCTGCAGGAGTGCCTCGTGCCACCGGTCGGCGTCCCACCCCTCGGTGAGCCCGATCGCGATCCGTTCGAACGCGGCCGCGGTGTCGCGGGCGAGTCGGGCGACCGCCAGGTGTGCCGGTTCGAGGAGCACGGGCGGCACGACGACCGCGTTGACCACGAGCGCGACGACCGCGCCGATCACCGTCTCGAGGATGCGGTCGGCCGAGTAGTTCGGCGTGACGACGCCCGCGGTGAGCACGAGCATGCCGCTGATGCCCACCTGGGTCGCCGACGTCGGGGTGAGCCGGAGCGCCCAGCTGAGCAGGATCGCGAGCACGATGACGACGAGCACGACCCAGACGGCGTCGCCGAACAGCAGGTGGAACCCGGTGGCCAGCACGACGCCGAGCACCACCCCGGCGCTCCGCTCCAACCCCTTCACGAAGGACTGGTTGATGCTCGGTTGCACGACGAGCAGCGCCGCGATCGCGGCGAAGGTCGGGAACGGTCCGTCGACGAGCACCCGGCAGAGCAGCACCGCCGCGACCACCGCCACCGCGGTCTTCACGACCTGCAGGAACGGCGTGCGGCTGGAACTGCGGAGGCGCGCGACCGGGTTCACGACGACCACGCTAGCCACGAGCCGCACGCCGAGCCGTGCACGATGGCGACGAAAGCACGTCCGCACGGTTGACTGGTCCCGTGTGGCCCAACCATGAGCGCGTCATCCCGCAGGCCTTCGCCGGCTCCGGGACCTCGGTGGTCGCCGCACGCGCGCACTCCGTCGAACCGTCGGGCAACGGCTACCTCTACGGGTACGAGGTCGACACGGTGGACCGGGCCGGCCAGCGCGCCACCGTCCTGACCTACGTCGACACCGGCGGCGCCCACGACCAGAACAGCGCCATCGTCACCGATCCCGCGACCGGCGAGCCCGTGTCCGTGTGGGCGTACCCGAACGACCCCGGCCTGCCCGTGCTGCCGCAGGTCACCTACCGTGACGCCGTGGCCGAGCTCCTGGCCGGCCTCGGCATGCCCGTCACCGACCCGGTGCTCTCCGTCGCGGCCTACCGCCCGGGCAAGCGGGCGGTCGTCCGCGTCGACGCCCCGGAGCGCACCCTCTTCCTCAAGATCGTGCGACCGCACCGGGTCGCTCCGATCGTCGAGTCCCACGAGCAGTTCACCGCCGCCGGGCTGCCGGTGCCGCGGGTGCTGTCGAGCCGCGGGGACGGCCTGCTCGTGCTCGAGCGGATCCGCGGGGTGCCGGCCGGCAGCCGCATCACCGAGATCGCCGACGACCCGCGCTTCGTCGCCTCGCTCGCGGCGCTCACCGGGCGGATCGCGACCGTGCCGATGACGCAGCAGGCACGCGCCGACGCGATGGACCACGCCGACTGGCACCGTCGCACGCTGGTCACCGCGCTGCCGCAGGACGCCGCCGAGATCGACGCGCTCTACGACGCGATCGGCCGCCGCTCGGTCGGCTGGGGGAGCGCGACGAAGCAGGTCGTGCACGGGGACCTGCACCTCGAGCAGGTCTTCGTCGACGAGGACGAGCCGTGGCGCATCTCGGGCCTGCTCGACATCGACACCGCCGGGTGGGGCTTCCCGGTCCGCGACATCGGCGCCGTGGTGGCGCACCTCGTCGTCACGGGACTCTGGCACCGGTCGCGCGGCGACGCCGAGCGCGGTGCGGCCGCGGAGCGCCTCGCCGACGCCGTGGCGCGCGACTGGGTCGCACGGAACCCCGGCGAAGCGGACCGCATCGGTCCGGCGATCGGCGCGCAGCTCCTCGCACACGCGGGCGGACAGGCGACGACCGGTTCGGCGAACGGGATCGAGACCGCGCAGCACCTGCTGACGGCGACGCGGGCGGCGCTCGCCGAGGCGTCGCCGGTCGTGCCGTCGGACGGCACGCTCCGCCCGCGGTCCGCGCCGCAGGCCTGACCGCACCGCCCCCGCACCGCCGCGTCCAGTCGGGCGTGCGCCGCGTCCTGTCGGGCGTGCACCGCGTCGGACGGGAGGCACGCGGCGGCGTCGACCCGTGCCTCCCGTCCGACGCCCGGTCACCGTCGAGAGCCGCCCGCGCGACCGCGCACCGGGACCGGCCGGTGGTCGCGACGCGCGCGGGTCACGTGGACTCGCCTCCGTCGGTCGTCGGGGAGTAAACTGTGCCTGCACGCACCGTGTCGTCACGTGCCGCGTCGATTCCGGACGCGACAGTCGGTCGCTTGACCGACGTGGGGACCGGATCCGTGGATGCCCGACGGACACCACGTGCGTGCGACGGCGCCGGATCCCGGCGCGGACCGTCGTGCCGGACACCCTCGGGGTGCGGGCGCGGGCGGACCGCGGGAGTCCACCGGACGTCCTGTGACGGGACCGGCGAACGAGCGGGCCAGGGTGGCCCGTGGGCCGGAGCCGCGCCAGGCGCCGGTCGATGACTTCCCGCCGAGACGGCGGCTCGCCCGGACACGGGCGGAACAAGGAGGAGCGTTGGCTCGATCAGGCACCCGGCGAGCAGCCGGCGGGACGCGGACCGCGTCGCGCCGCACCCGGCCGCTCGACAACGACGGCGTCATCCCCGTCCTCGCCCGCGCGGTGCGCGAGGTCGAGGCGGCGGCGCAGCGTGGACCGCTCAAGGCGTCGAACCGGTCGAAGTTCCAGGCCGTCGCGCTGCTCATGCGCGAGGAGCGTGCGCGGGTCAAGGCCGACCCGGAGCTCTCCGAGGCGCAGCGCGCCGAGCAGCTCAAGCGGCTCGACGGGGTCGCGACGATCCTGGCGAAGACCGCGGCGCGCGACACGAGCGTCATCCAGCTGCTCACCGAGGAGGCCTCGGTCGGCGAGGCGACCCGGACCGCGAAGCGCGACATGATGATCGCCGGCGGCATGGAGCTGCAGCCGCAGGACCTCGTGATCGCCGCGGAGCCGTCGCCGGTCGTCGAGACGCCGGTGCGCTCGGTGCTGCCGCAGGCGGTCGTGCAGCGCCAGCTCGCGAACCCGTTCCTCGCGCCGGACTTCGCTCTCGCCGACCAGCCGGTCGCGCACCCGCGGCGCCTGGCGAACTGGGAGCTGTTCGGTCCGCTCTTCAAGTCGTTCGAGTACGGCGCGGGCGGGGGAGCGGCCTCGATGCCGCTGCCCGAGCCGTCGTCGCTGCACTCGCGGTCCGGCACCACGCTCATGAAGCACCAGGCGGAGCTCGTGGCGGCCGCCTCCCAGGGGCACCGCTCGTTCCTGCTCGCCGACGAACCGGGCCTCGGCAAGACCGCGCAGTCCCTGCTCGCCGCCGACGCCGCGAACGCGTTCCCGCTGCTCGTCGTCGTGCCGAACGTCGTGAAGACGAACTGGGCGCGCGAGGCCGCCCGCTGGGTGCCGAACCGGACCGCGACGGTCATCCACGGCGACGGTGACGACCTCGACGGCTTCGCCGACATCGTCATCGTGAACTACGAGATCCTCGACCGGCACGCCGGCTGGCTCGGGAACTTCGGGTTCCGCGGCATGGTCGTCGACGAGGCGCACTTCATCAAGAACAAGGAGTCGCAGCGCTCCCGGTTCGTGCTGCAGCTCGCCGAGAAGATCCGCTCGCGGGTGTCGTCGCCGCTGCTCATGGCGCTGACCGGGACGCCGCTGATCAACTCCGTCGAGGACTTCCGCACCATCTGGGAGTTCCTCGGCTGGATCGACGACAAGAAGCCGCGCGCGAAGCTCATGAACGAGCTCGAGGAGATCGGGCTGACCCCGGCCGACCCCGGGTTCTTCGTCGAGGCGCGCAAGGCCGTCATCGACCAGGGCATCGTCCGCCGCCGCAAGGTGGACGTCGCCGCGGACATCCCCGCCCGACGCATCGCCGACATCCCGGTCGAGCTCGACGGGGAAGAGGGCCGGTCGATCCGCGACGCCGAGCGCGAGCTCACCGCGAAGCTCGTGCGCCGCTACCACCAGGCGCTCGACGCCCGCACCGGGCAGGACCCGGTCGTCGGCATCGACCACAAGCTCGTCCGCCAGGTCGCGCGGTGGGAGCTCGAGGACCAGGACGCCTCGTCGACCGGCGAGAACGTGTTCTCGATGGTCCGACGCATCGGTCGCGCGAAGGCGCAGCTCGCGGCGGACTACGCGGCGCAGCTCGCCTCGAACGTCGGCAAGGTCGTGTTCTTCGCGAAGCACCTCGACGTGATGGACCAGGCCGAGGAGGTCTTCGCCCGTCGGCACCTGAAGACCGCCACGATCCGCGGCGACCAGACGCCGGCGCAGCGCACGGCCGAGATCGACTCGTTCGTGAACGACCCCGACGTGGCCGTCATCGTCTGCTCGCTCACCGCGGCGGGCGTCGGCCTGAACCTGCAGGTGGCGTCCAACGTCGTGCTCGCCGAGCTGTCCTGGACGAGCGCCGAGCAGACCCAGGCGATCGACCGAGTGCACCGCATCGGGCAGGATGAGCCCGTCACCGCGTGGCGCATCATCGCCGCGCAGACGATCGACACCAAGATCGCCGAGCTCATCGACTCGAAGGCGTCCCTCGCCGCCCGCGCGCTCGACGGCTCGGACGAGGAGGTCGCCGACTCGGGCGACATCCAGCTCGACGCGATGGTGGCGCTGCTCGAGGACGCACTGGCGCGCTGACGCGGGGCGCTGGCGCCTCACACGCGGTGTCGAACCACGAAACCGACATCGAACCGGGGCTCGCGCCTGGTTCGATGTCGGTTTCGTGGTTCGTCAGGGCCAGCCGGCCCCGCGCTGCGCCTCAGACGCGCGACTGCACCTCGGCCAACGAGGGGTTCGTCGCCGTGCTCCCGTCCGGGAACACCAGCGTCGGCACGGTCTGGTTGCCGCCGTTCACCTCGGCGACGAGCTCGGCCGTCCCCGGGGTCTGCTCGATGTCGACCTCGCGGAAGGGGACACCGGCCTTCGTCATCTGGTTCTTCAGCCGGGCGCAGTAGCCGCACCAGCTCGTGGTGAACATCGTGACGCCGCCGGCCTCGGGCACGAACGCGTCGCGGGTGATCGTCTCGCTCATGTCCACAGGCTAACCCCGCCGGTTCGGGGAACCCCGGACGCCCTGGTAGACAGGAGCGTGTGACGGACACCCACCTCGAGATCGAGCGCACCTACGACCTGCCCGAGGGCGACGACCTCCCCGACCTGGTCGGGATCGGCAGCATCGCCCGCACCGAGCACGAGGAACCGTTCGTCCTCGACGCCACCTACTGGGACACCGAGCGGTACGACCTCGTGGCGTCCCGCGTCACCGTCCGGCGCCGGACGGGCGGCCACGATGCCGGGTGGCACATCAAGCGCTCCGCGTCGGACACCGTCCGCCACGAGCAGCACTTCCCCCTGACCGAGGACGCCGACACCGTGCCGGACGAGGTCCTCGGCGCGCTCTTCACCGAGCGGCGCGGACGCGGCCTGCAGCCCGTCCTGCGCATCACGACCACGCGGACGGTCACCCGGCTGCTCGACGAGGACGACGAGCAGGTCGCCGAGCTCGCGGACGACGCCGTCGTCGCGCAGCGCCTCGACGACGCGGCACCGGCGACCCCCCGGACGTGGCGCGAGGTCGAGGTCGAGACGGTCGGCGACGTCGACGAACAGGTCGCGCACGAGCTCTTCGCCTCGCTCGACGGACGGTTCGCTGCCGTCGGTGCCGCGCCGGCAGCGGTCGCGTCGAAGCTGGCGCGGGGGCTCGAGGGTGCGCCGGCGGCACGCCTCCGCACCGCCGACAAGCCCGAGAAGGGCACCGCGGCCCGTGCGCTCACGAAGCGGTTGCGCAAGCTGCGGACGGCACTCCTCGGCCAGGAGGCCGTGCTCCGCGCCGGCGGGTCGGCCGACCTCCGCGGGACGGCCCGGACCGCCCTCGGCATCGCCGCCGTCCTGTCGGCCTACCGTCCGGCGTTCCCCGACACCGCCGCGGCCGACCGCGCCGCCGAGGCGGCGGACGCCCTGGCGGCCGTCACCGCCCGTGCCGCGCTCGCAGAGCACCTCGTGGAGCGCCTGCCCTACGCGTCGTCACCGGCCCAGGACCTGCTCGTCGACGCCATGACCCGCGAGCGGATCCTCGCCGCGACCCGGGAGCGCCGCTCCGTCGCGGTGGGCGAGGTCACGGCCTTCCTGCACGGCGAGCCGTACCTCGAGCTGCTCGACGCCCTCGACGACGCGGTCGAACGGCCCGCACCGACCGCCTGGGCGCTGCGGTCGCCGAAGCACGTGGCGCAGGACGTCTCGGCGGTCGAGAAGCCGCGCGTCCGTGAGCTCGTGCGACAGGCCGTCGCGGACGACGACGAGAGCGTCGGGCTCGTCGACCGCGAGGCGTCGGAGCGCACCGCGACCGAGGAGGCCTGGCGCGCGTCCACCCGGGCCCGCGCGGCGATGGACGTGCTCGGCGACGACGCCTTCCCGCACGCGCTGTGGACGCGCATCGGGGACGCCGCCGACGTGCTGACCGAGCGGGTGCGCTCGTTGCACGCGCTCGACGTCTTGCGGGTGCACGCGGGGATCGCCGAGCGCGGTGGGGAGGGGACGTTCGGGTACGGCGTGCTCGCGGGTGACCGCGTCCGGCTGGCCGAGGAGTCCTACGACCAGGCGGTGCACGCGCTCAACCGCGTCTGAGCGGCCGGGCCGGGACGCGTCGTCCCGGCCCGGCCCGGCCCGCGGTCCTCAGCCGGCGGCGATCGGCCGGGCCGAAGCCGCCGCCGGGTTCACGTCGGCGAGACCGAGCACGTCGAGCAGCCAGGCCAGTTCGAACGCCCGCTCCCGCCACGAGTCGTAGCGGCCGCTCACGCCGCCGTGTCCAGCGGCCATCTCGGTCTTGAGCAGCACCGGGGCACCGACCTCGCGGAGCCTGGCGGTCCACTTCGCCGGCTCGACGTAGAGCACCCGCGTGTCGTTCATGGACGTGACCGCGAGGATCCGCGGGTACTGCACGCCCTCGCGGACGTTCTCGTACGGCGAGTACTCGCTCATGTACCGGTAGACCTCGGGGTCGTGGAGCGGGTCGCCCCACTCGTCCCACTCGATCACCGTCAGGGGCAGGTCCGGGTCGAGGATGCTCGTCAGCGCGTCGACGAACGGCACCGCGGCGAGGATGCCCGCGAAGCGTTCCGGCGCCAGGTTCGCCACGGCGCCCATGAGCAGGCCGCCGGCGCTGCCGCCCTCTGCCACGAGCCGGTCGGCGCTCGTGCGACCGGACTCGACGAGGTGCTCGGCGACCGCCACGAAGTCGGTGAAGGTGTTCTTCTTGGTGAGGGTCTTGCCGTCCTCGTACCAGTGCCGCCCCATCTCGCCACCACCACGCACGTGTGCCACCGCGAAGACGACCCCGCGGTCGAGCATCGACAGGCGCATCACGCTGAAGCCCGGGTCGATCGAGTGCTCGTACGAGCCGTACCCGTACAGGTGCAGGGGGGCCGGCTCGTCGGCGTCCACGGCGTCCCGCCGCCACACGAGCGAGATCGGCACCTTCGTGCCGTCGGGCGCGGTCGCCCAGTCCCGCTCCTGCACGTAGTCGTCCGGGTCGTAGCCGCCGAGGACCGGCTGGCGCTTCAGGACCGTCACCTCGCCGGTGGCCAGGTCCAGGTCGCTCACCTCGGACGGGGTGACGAACGAGGTGTACCCGATGCGGAGGGTCGGCTGGTCCCACTCGGGGTTGCCGCCGAGTCCGGCCGAGAAGAGCGCCTCGTCGAAGGGGACCTCGTGGGCGTCGCCGTACCCGTCGCCCTCGATCGGGATGATCGCGACGCGGGGGAGCGCCTCCGACCGGTACTCGAGCGCGAGGTGTCCGGCGAAGGCGTCCACGGACTCGATCCGGCGCTCGGGGTGGTGCGCGACGACCACGCGGCGGTCGTGCTCGTCGGTCGGGTCGTCGGCGGGCACGTCGACGAGCTCGAAGTTCTCGGCACCGTCGTTGTGCAGCACCAGGAAGCGGTCGCTCCCGCCCACGATGGCGTGCTCGATCTCGTACTCGACGCCCTCGCGCCGCGGCCACACGACGCGGAACTCGCCGGTCGGGTCGGCGGCGTCGAGCACCAGGGCCTCGGACGTGATCTTCGAGCCGAGCTCGATGACGATGTACTGCGACGACCGGGTGACCCCGACGCCGACCCAGTACCGGTCGTCCGGCTCCTCGAAGACCACCACGTCGTCCGCCGCGGCGGTGCCGACGGTGTGCCGCCAGATGCGGTCCGGACGCCAGGACTCGTCGACGGTCGGGTAGAACACGAAGCGTCCGGACGGGTCGAAGGTCGCACCGGCGCCGGTGTTCGGGATCTCGTCGCCGAGCTCGGTGCCGTCGGTGAGGTCGCGCACGTGCAGCGTGTACCGCTCGTCGCCCTCGACGTCGACGCCGTACACGAGCCGCGTGCCGTCGTCGCTGATGTCGTAGCTGCCGAGCGAGAAGAAGTCGTGACCCTCGGCGAGGGCGTTGCCGTCGAGGACGACCTCCTCGCCCGGCAGGGCCGCGCCGTCCTCGTCGACGGCGGGCGGGGTCCAGTCGTCCGGACCGGCGATCGGGGCGCGGCAGTGCACGCCGTACTGGCTGCCCTCGGCCGTGCGGGTGAAGTACCACCAGCCGCCCGTCCGGACCGGCACGGAGAGGTCCGTCTCCTGCACGCGGTCCTTCACCTCGGCGAAGATCCGGTCCCGCAGGGCGTCCAGGTGCCCGGTCTGCGCGTCGGTGTACGCGTTCTCGGCCTCCAGGTACGCCAGGGTGTCCGGTGACTCCTTGTCCCGGAGCCACTCGTAGTCGTCGACGAAGTCGATGCCGTGGTGGGTCCGCGTGACGGGCCGCTTGGCGGCGGTCGGCGGGGTGACCTGGACGTGCTCGCTGCTCACCCCGCCACCCTACGTGCACGGGCCTCGACGCCGTCCCGCACGCGCTCGGTGAACGCGTCGAGCTCGGCCACCACGGCGGGGGCGACCCAGGCGCGCCGGGAGCGGCGGGTCGTGACCGGGCGGAGCACCCCGGCGCGACAGAGGTCGGCGACCGTGTCGTCGAGCACGGCAGGTGGCAGGTCCGCGCGAGGGTCCTCGAGCAGGTCCGCGGCGTGCTCCTCGGTCAGCACGGCGTCCTGCTCGAGTGCGCACCCCAGGACCGCGTGCGGGCCGGTCGCGCACGTGGTCGCCG
This sequence comes from Curtobacterium sp. ME26, assembly GCF_903970945.1. Taxonomy (NCBI): domain Bacteria; kingdom Bacillati; phylum Actinomycetota; class Actinomycetes; order Micrococcales; family Microbacteriaceae; genus Curtobacterium; species Curtobacterium sp. ME26. Next base: position 17,485 of record NZ_CAJCKG010000029.1, on the reverse strand, counting down.
CACGGTCACGCGCGACCTCGTCGAGGAGCAGGCCGGTGACGACCCCCTCGTCGGACACCGTCCCGACCGCGATCGCCAGGTCGCGCACCCACCCGTCGACCGCCCCGTCGCGGTACCGGGCCAGGTGGGCGAAGTACCGGTCGCGTTCGGCGACCAGGATGGTGGCGACCGGTGCACTGACCGTCCGGGTGCAGCCCCGTCGGCGCAGCACCGCGGCCACGAGCGCACGCCCCGTCCGCCCGTTGCCGTCGGTGAACGGGTGGATCGACTCGAACTGGGCGTGCGCGATCGCCGCCTGTGCCACGGGGTGCAGGTCGTCGCGCTCGAGGAACGCGAACAGGTCGGCCATGAGCGCCGGCACGAGCTCGGGCGGGGGCGGCACGTGGTCGGCGTCCCGCGGGGTGCGGCCGCCGCCGATCCAGTTCTGCACCGCGCGGTAGCGGCCGGCGTACCGGCCGTCGACCGGGTCGTGCCGCATGAGCCGGCGGTGCGCGTCGAGCAGCGTCGTCTCGTCGAGTCGGTCGTCGCCCGCGTCCGCGACGAGGCGCTCGAGCGCGTCACCGGCGTGCACCATCGCCGAGGCGCTCGGGTTCGCCCGTGACCCGACGAGGGCCCGCGCGACGTCGTCGACCCCGGCGGACTCGTGCTCGATGCGCGAGGTCGCCACGGCGTCGGTCCGGGCGAGCAGCCGGTGCAGCGGGCCGGCGCCGTCCGTGCGGTCCAGGGCGGACAGGGCGTCGAGACTCCGGTCGAGCAGTGCCTCGGTGCCCTCGTCGGGTTCCCACCGGGCACCCGCGATCGAGGGCGGGACGGACACCCGCACGGTCGTGGTCGTCCGGGTGGCCCGGTCGCCCCGGACACTGCTCCGCCACGGGCGGTCCTCGGTCCGGTGCGCCGGCCATGCAGGGGGTGCTGCGGACGAGCGGGAACGGCGACGGGCGTGGGTCACGGCACCTCCTGGGTCGTGGTCGTCCCCGGACGGTACGACTCGGCAGCCCACGGGCGCCAGCGATCCGCATGTCGCATGCAGACCCGCGATCCGCGATCCGCGTGGCGCCTGCCCGCAGCGGACGTAGCGTGGTGGCATGACCAACTCCTTCGTCGTCACCGGTGCCCACGTCGTCCCCGTCACCGCCCCCGCGTTCGACGGCGGCGTCGTCGTCGTCGAGGACGGCCGCGTCACCGCGGTCGGCCCCGACGTGACCCCGCCGCCCGGGCTGTCCGTCGTCGACGCCGCGGGCGCCTGGCTCGTCCCCGGCTTCGTCGAGGCGCACGGCCACGTCGGCATCCACGAGGAGGCGAACGGCTGGGCGGGCAACGACACGAACGAGATGACGGACCCGAACACGGCCGCCGTCCGGGCGATCGACGCCGTCGACATCGACGACGAGGGCTTCCGCGACGCCCTGTCCGGCGGCATCACGAGCATCGTGGTGAAGCCCGGCTCCGGCAACCCGATCGGCGGACAGACCGTCGCGATCAAGACCTGGGGCGGGCGCACGATCGACGAGCAGCTCATCTCCGACGCGGTCAGCGTGAAGAGCGCCCTCGGCGAGAACCCGAAGCGCGTGTACGGCGAGAAGGGCAAGACCCCCTCAACGCGCCTCGGTGTCGCGAAGGTCATCCGCGAGGCCTTCGTCGCCGCGCAGGACTACCGTGCCGCCCGCGACGCCGCCGCCGCGAAGGGGGAGCCCTTCACCCGCGACCTGACGAAGGAGACGCTCGTCCGCGTGCTCGACGGCGAGCTCGCCTGGGACCAGCACGTGCACCGGCACGACGACATCGCGACCGCGCTGCGCCTCGCCGACGAGTTCGGCTACCGGCTCGTCGTCAACCACGGCACCGAGGCGCACAAGATCGCCGACCTGCTCGCCGAGCGCGACGTCCCGGTCATCTACGGCCCGCTGTTCACGAGCCGCTCGAAGGTGGAGCTGCGCGACCGCGGGATCCCGAACCTCGCGCGGCTCGCCGCCGCGGGGGTGCGCGTCGCGATCACCACCGACGCACCGGTCGTCCCGATCAACATGCTCGTCGACCAGGCCACCGCCGCCGTCAAGGAGGGCCTGCCGTGGCAGACCGCCCTCGAGGCGCTCACCGTGAACCCGGCGGACTTCCTCGGCTTCGGCGACCGCGTCGGTCGCATCGAGCCGGGCTTCGACGCCGACCTGGTGCTCTGGGACGGCGACCCGCTGGCGGCGACCAGTCGCGCGACGCGCGTCTGGATCGACGGCGCGTCCGTCTACCAGTGGGCCGACGGGACGGGCGTCACCACCCCGCGCTGGTGACCCGACGACGGCCTGGAGGCGTCCGGCGAGCCCGCCACGCGCCTCCAGGCCGTCCCGGGGTACCGGCTACTGCTCGCGGGAGAGCAGGAAGTCGTTGATCCGCTCGGTCATCGGCAGGTCCATCCCGCGCGCGACACCGTTCACCGAGCGGATCGGCGCGGCCTGGCGGACGCTCGACAGCAGCCAGAGCGCGTCCGCCGCCTCGAGGTCGGCGAGCGTCAGGAGCTCGTACGACGTCGCGATGCCCTCCGCCTCGGCGAAGCGGAAGACGTCGGCCTGCGTCGTGCCGGCGAGGATGCCGATGTCCGTGCGCGGCGTGACGAGGCGCCCCCCGATCGAGGCGACGAGGTTCGCGCGGGTGCCCTCGAGGACGTAGCCGTCCGTCGAGACGAACAGCGCGTCGTCGGCCCCGCGCCGCTCGGCCTCGCGCAGTGCCGCCATGTTCACGGCGTACGACAGTGTCTTGGCACCCTGCAGCAGCCACGGCGAGGTGCGCTCGACGTCGTGCCGGTAGCCGCGGTCGAGCGTCACGACCGCGATGCCCTCGGTGCGGGCGGGGGTCTGGTCGCCCGACGGTGCCGCGTACACCCAGCCCGTCGGACGCCCGGAGCCCTCGACGCCACGGGTCATGACGGTCTTCGCGAACGCCTCGTGCACCGGGTCGAGTCGGGCGCAGACGGCCTCGATGGCCTGCCGCCACGTGTCGACGTCCGGCTCCGGCAGGTCGAGCATCGCGGCGCTCCGGACGAACCGTGCCAGGTGCGGCTCGAGCGCCTGCGGTCGGCCGTCGACGACCGTGATCGTCTCGAAGACGCCGTCGCCGCGGATCGCGCCGAGGTCCTGCACCTGGAGGTGCTCCTCGAGCGGTTCCACCCAGGTGTACGCGTCGGCCGAGGGGTCGTGCGGGTCGGCGTGCCGCGAGGGCTGGTTGAGGACGGCGAGGACGGTGTCGGTCATGCCCCCATCCAACCGCAGCCGGCGTCCGTGCGGGTCAGCCGGCCCCGGGCAGCGCGCCCATGAGCTTCCACACCGCGGGCGTCAGCTCCGGGTGCAGCAGGGCGATGCGGCGCAGGCGGTGGTACTCCTCGCCGAGCTCGGTGCCCTGCCCGGACGCCGGGTGCCCGGCCCAGTGCGCGCTCCGCTGCCCGATCGCGGCGTCGAGCTCGACCGCCTCGGCCCGGAGGATGAGCACGACCTGCTCGTCGACGGTCGGCAGCGTCGGCATGAACTCCCACGGGTCCTCGCCCGCGCGGCTCCGGTGCTCGACGAGCACCGCGATCTCCTCGGCGGCCTCGGCGCGCAGCACTTCGAGGCTGCGCCCGGTCCTGCGGGGCTCAGCCATGGTGCCCCCGCAGCACGCGTGCCATGAGGAGAGCGTACGACAGATCGTCCGACAGACTGGACGCGTGACCGAGCGCGACGAGAGCAAGTCCCAGCACGCCCCGGTGGTCGTCGTCTACCTGCTGCGCGACGGCGTCGCGGGGCCGGAGGTGCTGCTCGGCGAGAAGCGTCGTGGCCTGGGGACCGGGCGGCTCGTCGGCCCCGGTGGGAAGCGGGAGCCGGGCGAGCCGCCGGTGGCGGCCGCCGTGCGGGAGGTCCGGGAGGAGGTCGGCCTGCGGCTCGACCCCACCGACCTGGAGGCGCGTGGCACGTTGGACTACCGGTTCCCGTACCGCCCGTCCTGGTCCCAGGTCTCGGACGTGTTCGTCTGCCGCCGCTGGCAGGGGAGCCCGACGGGCAGCGACGAGCTGGAGCCGCGGTGGATCCCCGTCGACGCGGTGCCGTACGACGCGATGTGGGACGACGCGCGCTACTGGCTGCCCGGCGTGCTCGCCGGGGGGACGGTGGACGCGCGGTTCACCTTCGCCGCGGACGACGCGACGGTGTCGGGCTTCAGCGGTCGCGGGGTCTGACCCGGCGCCCGTTCAGCCCGACGGGCGCGTCCGGGACACGGCCGGTGCGGTCGCGGCTCAGCGCGACGCGTGCGTCCGGGTGCTGCCGGTCCGGGCCTCCTCGGCCGCCGCGAGGACGTCGGCGTCCCCGCTCCGACCACCGAGCGGGCGGACGAAGAAGTCGACGATCCCGACGACGATCGCACCGATGACCGCGAACATCGCCCACCCCACGAAGAGGCCGGCGGTGTTCCGCCCGTCCGCGGGCGCCAGCAGCACGCTCGCGGCGTACAGCACGGCCGCGAGCACGAGGAACACGACGACCACGGTGACGAGCGTGCGGTGCCAGACGGTGCGGGAGTCCATCCGGCCAGGATACGCCGGGTCGGACGCGCTCAGCGGTCCGCGTGCCGCCCGTGCGCCCGCTCCGCGGTGCGGGCGACCTCCGTGCGCGGTGCCTCCGGTCGCGCGACCGGGCGGGTGCGTGGTCCGTTCCCCGCTCCGGGCGTCCGCGCCGGACCGGGTCGGTCCGCCGACCGCACCACGGGGATGCGACCGGTCTGCGGCGCCTGCCCCTCGAGCCCGTCGCGGGCACCGGTGAAGACGTCACCGCCCACGCGTTCGTCCTGCCAGTCCTCGTCGCGCAGGATGCTCAGCGTGCCCGTCTCGGTCGACGTCAGACCGTGCCGCTCGAGCTCGGCGTCGCGCTGGCGGCCGAGGAACTCCCGGTTCGCGGTCTGCGCGTCCTGGAACATCGTCGTGCGGTTCCCGACGATCGCCGCGATGCGCCGGCGCTCCCACCACGCCTTGCCGAAGAACATCAGCACGAGGCCCGCCGCGGCGTAGCAGGCCATCGTGACGAGACCGCGGCCGAACCCGGGGCCGACGCCGTAGATCTCGTGCTTGATCATGTCGACCATGCTCGAGCCGACCACGACGTGGTTGAGCCACGCGAAGGGCTCGGGCATGAACCACTTCGGGTACGCGCCGCCGGACGACGGCATCGAGAGGAAGACGAAGCAGATCATCGCGGGTGCGGCGATGAACCGGCCGACGAAGTAGCTCAGGCCGTTGACCGCGAGCCCGATCGCCACGATCCACCCCCAGGCGATGAGGACGAGCTCGACCCAGTGTCCGTGGATCGCCCCGAGCACGGGCCCGGCGAGCGTGTTCGTGATGAGCGAGATGACGAGGCCGCCGACGACGATGACCGCCATGCGGACGCGGTGGCGGAGCGGGCCGCCCATGATGCCGATGAACATCGCGACCATGTAGCCGCCGATGCACCAGGCGAGCATGACGTACATCGCGACGGTGCCGTACTCGTCGTACGCGGGCAGGGGCGCGAGCTCGGTGATCGTCGGTGCGGCGACGCCGATGCCCGTCAGCACGCCGGACAGCGTCGCGGGGACGAGCGAGGCGACCTGGAACTGGTGGGCGCTGGCCTTGAAGACCTCGTTCGTCGAGGGGTCGTAGGCGACGGCCATCGTGCCCGCGAGCACGTCCCGCTTCGCCTGCGCGAGCGAGTCGACCACGTGGAAGACGTACTCACCGGGCAGGGCCTTGTCGACGGCGGCGACGAGCGTGGGGTCGCTCCCGACGAGTGCGACCGGGACGTCGTGCGGGTGCGGGGCGTGGAAGGCGAAGACGTAGCAGAGGCAGAAGCCGACGATGAAGAACAGCGGCATCCAGAGCTGCAGGCCGATCAGCTGCAGCGAGGGGTGGAGCGTGCCGTACCAGCGGCGGTACCGGCTGATGTGCTGCGGCTCCGGCACGGGGGCCTGGCGCACGCGGGAGCGGCCGCCCGCGCTGGTCCGGCTGCCGGCGACCGGGGCACCCCGGCGGGGCTTCGAGCCGCCGCGGGTCGAGGGCCGGGTCTGCCGCTGCCTGGGGGCGGCGGTCTGCCGCGGCGCTCCGTCTCGTTCCGGGAGGTCGGTGTTCCTGGGGACGTCGTTCCGCGGCTCGCTCACTCGGCGCTCTGCTCCTCTTCCTGGGATCGGAGCGCCACGATACGCCCGGTCCGCTCACGGTGCGCCGAGAGCGGGACGCCGGTCAGGAACGACTGCGGGAGGCCTGCGCCGAGTCCATCGCGAGCTCCTCGGCGTCGAGCGTCACGAGCACGCGGCGCATGACCTCCTCGTCGAGGTTGCCCTTCTCGCGCTCCTCGAGCACGATCTCCCGCCGCCGGTCGAGCAGCTCGCGCCGGATGTCCTGGATCTGCGCCCCGCGGAGGCGCATCGGGGCGTTGCGCTCCTCGTCCTCCTCTTCCTCCGCGTCGCGGCGGAAGGTCTCGGCCTGCCGCTCGAGCCGGGCCTTCAGCCGGTTCACCACGCTGTCCACCGCCTGGTGCCCGTACTGCTGCGCCCAGGCCGGACGCCGGCGCTCGAGCAGCGCGATCGCGGCCTCGGTCGTGCGTTGGTTGAGGCGCATCTCGCTCCGGACGTCCTCCTCGCCCTCCGCCGGGTCCTGCACCTTGAGCGCGCGGATGACGAAGGGGAGCGTGAGGCCCTGCAGCAGGAGCGTGCCGACCGTGACGACGAACGCGATGATGAAGATGGTGTCCTGCGCCTTGATCTCCACGGGGTCGGCGACGACGGCCACCGCGGCGGCGAGCGTGACCACGCCGCGCATGCCGGTCCACGAGATGACGGTGAGCTCCCGCCAGTTCAGTTTCGGTTCGGCCGTGCCGCGCAGCCAGCGGAGCGACCGGTGGCCCCGGGACAGCCGGACCCGCAGGGGTCTGAGCCACAGCCGGTTCAACCGGTTGCGCGCGTACGACTCGAAGACGAAGAGGGGCCGGACGAGGATCACGACGGCGAGCACGACCGCGGCGGCGGTGAGCGTCTGCGTCAGGCTGCGGTCGCTCTCGAGGAGGTCCTGGACGACGGTCTTGAGCTGCAGCCCGATGAGGGCGAAGACGAACCCCTCGAGGATGACGTCGATGCTCGTCCACAGCGGGCGTTCCTGCAGCCGGGTCGCGTAGCCCTCCTTCGGCGAGTTGTAGCCGATGTAGAGCCCCGCGGTGACGACCGCGATGACCCCGGAGCCGGACAGGTGCTCGGCGAGGACGTAGGCGACGAACGGCAGCAGGATGCTCATGATCGTCTCGACGACCGGATCGTTGATGCGCATCCGGATCCAGTGCACCGCGACGCCGAGGACGATGCCGACCACCAGGCCGACGCCGATCGCGAGCCCGAAGATGCCGAGGTCCTGCCAGATCGTCAGCGACGTGCCCGCGGCGATGAGCGTGAACACCCTGACCAGGGTCAGCGACGCCGCGTCGTTGATGAGGCTCTCGCCGGACAGCACCGTCATCACGCGGCGGGGGAGGCCGAGCTTGCGCCCGATCGCGGCGGCGGACACGGCGTCCGGCGGCGCGACCACGGCGCCGAGCAGGATCGCGGCCGGCCAGTCCATGTCGGGGATGAGGACGTACGCCGCGAGTCCGACCGCCGCCGCCGTGACGATCACGAGGAAGATGCCGAGGCGTCGGATCTGCTTGATCGACTGCCGGAAGCTCTGCCACGAGACGTCGAGGGCCGCCGAGTAGAGCAGCGGCGGCAGGACCACGGTGAGGATGACCTCGGAGTCGATCTCGATCTCGGGCAGTCCGGGGAGGAACGACACCGCCAGCGCCACGGCCGTGACGAGCAGCGGTGCGGGGAGCCCCTTGGCGCGCGCGAAGCCGGTCACCGCGAGCGAACCGATCAGCAGGATGAGGAGTTCCGCGGTGTCCATGGGGTCCATCCTCCCATCCGGGTCGTTCCGATCCTGAACGATCCCGCAGGCCCGGTGAACGACGGGTGAACGGCAGGGTTTGTGCTCAGCGGTCCTGCCTGGGACACTTGCCCGCGGTGGACATCACACTCATAGTCGTCCTGGTCATCGCGTTGGCCCTCTTCTTCGACTTCACAAACGGATTTCACGACACCGCCAACGCGATGGCGACGCCGATCGCCACCGGTGCCATGAAGCCCAAGGTGGCCGTCACGGTCGCCGCGGTGCTCAACCTGGTCGGTGCGTTCCTCAGCACCGCCGTCGCGACGTCGATCTCGCACGGCCTCATCAACGAGGGACCTGGTGGGGTGGCGATCACCCCCGAGATGATCTTCGCGGGACTCATCGGCGCGGTCGTGTGGAACATGATCACGTGGCTGCGCGGCCTGCCGTCGTCGTCCTCGCACGCGCTGTTCGGCGGGCTCATCGGGGCCGCGATCGTCGGCGCCGGTTTCGACTCGGTCAACTACGCCGCGCTGCTGACGGTCGTCATCATCCCGGCCTTCCTGTCGCCGGTGATCGCCGCGCTGGTGTCGTTGCTCGCGACGCGCATCGCCTACCGGGTCACCCGCCGTCCGGTGTTCCCGAACGAGCGCGGCGGGTTCCGCATCGGCCAGGTCTTCACGAGCTCGATGGTGTCGCTCGCACACGGCACGAACGACGCGCAGAAGACCATGGGCGTCATCACCCTGACCCTGATCGCCTCGGGCGCGCAGTCGGCTGACCAGGGCGTCCAGTTCTGGGTCGTCGTGGCCTGCGCCCTCGCGATCGCCCTCGGTACCTACACCGGCGGGTGGCGCATCATCCGCACGCTCGGGTCGGGCATCACCGAGATCCGCGCCACGCAGGGCTTCGCGGCCGAGGCGTCGACCGCCGCGACCATCCTGGCGTCGAGCCACCTCGGCTTCGCCCTGTCGACGACCCAGGTCTCCTCGGGCTCGATCATCGGCGCCGGTCTCGGCCGCCGCGGGTCGAAGATCCAGTGGTCGACCGCGGGCAAGATCGTCATCGCCTGGTTCATCACGCTGCCGGCCGCCGCGGCCGTCGGGGCCGTCGCGTCGGGCATCGCCCGGCTCGGGATCGGGGGCCTCGTGATCGACGCGGTCGTCGGTGCCGCCGTGATCCTGGGGCTGTACCTCTGGTCGCTCCGGAAGCCCCACGAGCAGGCCTCGGCCATCGAGGTCGACGTCGCCGCGAACGCGGTCTTCACCCGCAAGGAGCTGCGCGACCTGCAGCGCAAGAAGCGCGCGGCCCGGGTCGCCGAGCGTCGCGCCGAGCTCAGCCGCGAGCGCACCCTGCGCCGCATGGCCGGACGCAACGGAGGACGCCGCTGATGGGTATCGACTGGTTTGCGTTCCTCACCGTCGCGATCGTCGCGGTCGTCGCCGCGTGCTTCGTGGTCCTCGTCTACTCGATCGGCCTCCGCCTCTGGAGCGCCGCCGACACCCGCGCCGGTAAGTACACCGTGAAGGACGACGGCACGGTCGGCCCGGCCACGGCCGGCTTCCCCCAGCCCGGGAGGGTCCAGTCCGGCGTCCGGGCGTTCCGCGCGCTCGCCGTCGCGTGCTTCGCCCTCTCCGGTCTCGCCGTGCTCTACGGGATCTACCTGATCGTCCCGCAGTTCCACTGACGGACGTCACCACCTGACGGACGGGAGGCCCGTGGCGACGCCGCCACGGGCCTCCCGTCCGTCCACCGGTCACCACGCGCGCCGACCTGCCGGACCGCACCGACCGGACGGGCTAGCCTCGGCAGGGTGACCGGCAACGAAGCACGCACCCGCACCGAGACCGACTCGCTGGGGACCCTCGAGGTCCCGGCCGACGCCTACTGGGGCATCAACACCCTGCGGGCCCTCGAGAACTTCCCGATCACCTCGGTGCCGATCGCGGTGTACCCGGACCTGATCGAGGCCCTCGCGACCGTCAAGCAGGCCGCGGCACGCGCCAACAAGGCGATCGGCGTGCTCGACCCCGAACGGGCCGATGCGATCGACCGAGCCGCGCAGGAGGTCCGCGACGGGGCGCTCCGCGAGCAGTTCGTGGTCGACATCGTGCAGGGCGGGGCCGGCACCTCGACGAACATGAACACGAACGAGGTGCTCGCCAACCGCGCTCTCGAGATCCTCGGTCGCGAGAAGGGCGACTACGCGTACCTGCACCCGATCGACCACGTGAACCGCAGCCAGTCGACGAACGACACCTACCCGACGAGCATCAAGCTGGCGATGATCCTCGGCGTGCGGCGCCTCACCGAGCAGCTCGAACTGCTCTCCGACGCCTTCGCCGAGCGCGGTCGGGCGTTCCAGGACGTGCTGAAGATCGGTCGGACCCAGCTGCAGGACGCCGTGCCGATGACCCTCGGGCAGGAGTTCACCGGGTTCGCGCACACGATCCAGGAGGACGTCCTGCTGCTCCGGACCGTGACGCCGCTGCTCGCCGAGACGAACCTCGGTGCGACGGCCATCGGCACCGGCATCACCGCGGACCCGCAGTACCGCGACGAGGTCCGTCGGCAGCTGCAGGTCGCCAGCGGGCTCGACATCGTCACGGCACCGGACCTCATCGAGGCCACGAGCGACGCCGGCGCGTTCATGACCCTGTCCGGCACGGTGAAGCGCAGCGCCGCGAAGCTCTCGAAGATCTGCAACGACCTGCGCCTGCTCGCGTCCGGGCCGCAGGCCGGACTCGGCGAGATCACGCTGCCGGCGCGGCAGGCGGGGTCGTCGATCATGCCGGGCAAGGTCAACCCGGTGATCCCGGAGGTGGTGAACCAGATCGCGTTCGCCGTCGCGGGTGCCGACACGACCGTGACGATGGCGGCCGAGGGCGGGCAGCTCCAGCTCAACGCCTTCGAGCCGATCATCGCCCACTCGATCCTGCAGTCACTGCAGTGGATGGCCAGCGGGTGCGCGACGCTGCGGGTGCACTGCGTGACCGGGATCGAGGCGAACGAGGCCAAGCTCGCGGCGCAGGTCGACACCAACGTCGGCGTCGTGACGGCCCTGACGCCCTACATCGGGTACGCGGCCGCCGCGTCGATCGCGCACACGGCGCTGACGACCTCGACGCCGATCGCGACGCTCGTGACGGCGGCGGGGCTCATGGACGAGGACCAGGTGCACCGCGTCCTGTCGCCGGCGCGGCTGTCGGGCATCGAGCTCGCGACGGGCGCGATCCCGGTCGTCACCGAGGAGATGCTGGACGAGGCCGCTCGCGAGCGCTGACGGCGAGCGCTGACGGCGAGCGCCGGCGGCAGCGCCGCGCCCTACGGCAGCGGGCGCTCGCCGACGCGGACCTGCTGCGACAGCTCGCGCAGGCGCTCGGCCTCGAGGTCGGGTTCGTCGTCCTCCGCGGCCCGCTCGAGCGCGGCGGTGCGGACGTCCTGCGCCGCGCGGACGTCCTGGTCCCGCCACCGGGCGAGCGTGAAGTTCCGCGTGACGTCGCGGAGCGGGAGCCGGATCGTCTCGTCGGCCTCGATGCCCGCGAGCAGCTGCCGCAGCCGGATCACCTCGGAGTCGAGCTCCCCGCCGACCACGAGCACGAAGTTCGAGATGTACAGGTAGACGAGCAGCAGGATCGCGCCGCCCAGCCAGCCGTACGCACGGTTCCCGCCGCTGCCGACCGTCTCGACCCAGACCGAGAAGCCGACGGTCGCCAGCGCCCAGGTCAGGATCGCGAAGGCCGCCCCGGCCGACACCCACCGCAGCCGCGGGGTCTTGACGTTCGGCGTCGCGGTGTAGAGCACCGCGACCATCACGACGAGGACGACCGCGAGCACCGGCCACTTCGCCACGTTCCACAGGTCGTCGATCCAGGGCGCCCACCCGAGCTGCCGCACGATCGCGGCCGAGACCGTCGGGGTGCCGAGCAGGATGACGATCGCGATCGCCCCGCCCACCATCACGAGCAGCGTGACGAGGAGCATCATGCTGCGGAACTTCCAGATCCGGCGGCCCTCCTCGACCTCGTACGCCGTGTTCATCGCGCGACCGAACGCCGTCGCGTACCCGGAGAGCGACCAGAGCGTCAGCACGAGCCCGATCGAGAAGCCCACCCACGGATCGTCGAGCGTCAGGAGCTGCCGGAGCGGCCCTTCGAGGTGCTGCGCGGTCTCCGGTCGGACGATGAAGCCGAGCACCTCGACGATGTCGTTCACGCTGTCGCCCTGTCGGTCGACGACGGACAGGGCGGACACGACCGCGAGCGCCGCCGGGAACGCCGTGAGCAGCGCGAAGAACGTCAGCGACGCAGCGGCGTCGACGACCCGGTGCCGGATCACCGAGTGGTAGGTGCGCCGGACGACCGCGCGGACACCGGTCCGCTGCAGGTCGCGCGAGGCGCTGTCGGGCATGGAGTGAACGGTACCGGACCCGCTCCACGAGACTCGGCCCGGCGGACACTTCCGCGGCGTCCGCGCGCGAGCCTCGTCCGCCGGGGCGAGTCTCGTCCTCCCGCCGGGCGCGACGGCGGTCAGTTCGCGTGCGGGTGCAGCGCGTCGTAGCGGCGGAAGGACGGCACGAGCCGGAGCAGCAGCGCGACGAGCCCGATGATGAGCACGCCGCCGATGACCGGCGGGTACGCGATGCCGGCCGCGACGACGAGGCCGGCGTAGAGGTCGCCGAGCCGCGGGCCGCCGGTGACGACGACGATGAAGATGCCCTGGAGCCGCCCGCGCATGCCGTCGGGCGACGCCGCCTGCAGGATCGTGTTCCGGAACACCGAACTGACGTTGTCGGCACCGCCCGCCGCGGCGAGGAACAGTGCCGCCAGCCCGAGCGCGGGCAGGATCCCGGTGCTGAAGGCTTCGCCCGAGCGACCGCCGAGCACGTGCGCGAGCGCGATGACCACGCCGAACGCCGCGATCGCCGCTCCGTAGGCGGTGATCGCCCAGCCCACGGCCTCGCCCTGGCGCCGCACGTGGCCGAGCGGACCGGAGAACACGCTCGACAGCAGCGCGCCGATCGCGTAGGCGGCGGTGAGCGTCCCGACCGTGATCGATCCACCGCCGATCACGAGCGCGCCGATCGCGGGGAAGAGCACGCGGGGCTGCCCGAACGTCATCGCGACGATGTCGAGCACGAACGTCATCGTGATGTTCCGGGAGCGTCGGAGGAACCGGGCGCCCTCGACGAGCGAGCCCAACCCCGGCCGCAGGGCGTCGCGGTCGGCGGCCATCCGCGGCAGGGTGAGGACGCCGAGGAACGCGAACGTGAACAGGACCACGTCGATCGTGTAGGTCGGCGCGAAGCCGACGCTCGCGATGAGCACCCCGGCGATCGCCGGACCCACGGTGACCTGGAACCCGGAGGCGATGCCGCCGAGGGCGCTCGCCGCGGGGAGCAGGTCGGTGCCGACCAGGCGCGGGACGATCGCCGACCGCGAGGCGTTGCTCACCGTCGCGGCCACGGCGTTGACGGTCGCAAGCACGTAGAGCAGCGCGACGCTGTGCAGCCCGAGCCAGGCGTGCGTGGCGATGAGCGCGACCGCGACCCAGGCGACGATCGACGACACCAGGGCCACGAGCCGCCGGTCGAAGGCGTCGGCGAGCATGCCGCCGTAGAGCCCCGCGACGATCATCGGCACGAGGGCGATGACGCCGACGAGTGCCACGGCGAAGGTCGAGCGGGTGATCTCGTAGACCTCGAGGCCGACGGCGACGGTGGTCATCTGCGTGCCGATGCCGGCGATCGCGGTACCGGCCCAGAGCCGCGCGAACGCGGGGGAGCGGCGGAGCGGGGTGAGGTCGGCGAGCAGGCGGCGGCGCGGGGCGGTGTCAGGTCGTGTCACGGTGGAACCATTCTGGTGCCCCCGCCGCACGAGCGGGCGGAATCGGTCGCAACGGTCCGTCCACCGCGACGGATCGTGCCCGTTCGCGGGCAGCGAGACCACCGCGCGGCCCGGATCGGCCGCGCACCGACCTGGTTGACTGGCCGGCATGACTGACCTCAACAGCAAGCCCGAGTTCGACGCCCCCGAGGGCCCGGCCCCCACCGAGCTCGAGATCACCGACATCGTCGAGGGCTCCGGCGACGAAGCCACCGCCGGCTCGACGGTCAAGGTGCACTACGCCGGCGTCGAGTACGAGACCGGCGACGAATTCGCCAGCTCCTGGAACCGCGGCGAGCCGATCGACTTCCCGCTCGCGGCGCTCGTGCGCGGCTGGCAGGAGGGCATCCCCGGCATGAAGGTCGGCGGCCGCCGCAAGCTCGTCGTCCCGCCGGAGCTGGCCTACGGCCCCGCCGGCGGCGGACACTTCCTGTCCGGCAAGACCCTCATCTTCATCATCGACCTGCTCGGGGTCCGCTGATGCAGGTCGGCGCGCCCACGATCGAGCTGAACGACGGCCACCGCTTCCCGGAGCTCGGCCTCGGCACCTACGGGCTGAACGGCGACGAGGGCACCGCTGCCGTCGGTGCGGCGATCACGAGCGGCTACCGGCTGCTCGACACCGCGCTCAACTACGGCAACGAGGACGCCGTCGGCCGTGCCGTCCGCGAGTCCGAGGTCGACCGCGAGGACCTCGTCGTCACCTCGAAGCTGCCCGGTCGCCACCACGGCTACGACGAGGCGCACCGGTCGATCGACGAGACGCTCGGCAACCTCGGGCTGGACCGCGTCGACCTGTACCTCATCCACTGGCCGAACCCGTCGGTGGGCAGGTTCGTCGACACGTGGAAGGCCTTCGTGGACCTCCGGGACAGCGGCAAGGTCCGCTCGATCGGCGTCTCGAACTTCACGCCCGAGCACCTGGAGGCGATCATCGACGCCACCGGTGTCGCGCCCGCGGTGAACCAGGTCGAGCTGCACCCGTACTTCCCGCAGGCCGAGCTCCGCAAGGTGCACGCCGAGTACGGCATCGTCACCGAGAGCTGGAGCCCGCTCGCGAAGCAGTCGGAACTGCTCACCGAGCAGCCGGTGCTCGACGCGGCCGCCGTGCACGGGGTGACGCCGGGCCAGGTCGTCCTGCGCTGGCACGTCCAGCTCGGTGCCGTCCCGGTGCCGAAGTCCGGCGACGTGGACCGGCAGCGCGAGAACCTCGACGTCTTCGGCTTCGAGCTCTCCGACGACGAGGTCCGCGCGATCTCCGGGCTCGAGCGCGGTCGCCTGTGGGACGGCGACCCGGACACGCACGAGGAGATGTAGGGCCGAGTGCCCGGGACGGGAGGCGCGTGGCGGGGTCCGCCACGCGCCTCCCGTCCGTCCGGCGTCACGACGCCCCTCGTGGTCGCCCGGCGGGACTACACTGGACACCCCTGTTTCCCGAAGGGTGGCGTGTGTCCGAACCGACCGAGATCGACCGTGAGCGTGGGTACGTGGACGGGCTCTTCGCCCGTCTCGACGAGCTGACGGCCGACGCCGAGCAGCGCCTCGCCGAGACCCGCCGCCAGGCGGTGGGCGGCAACCACCAGAGCCGCAGCGAACGCGACGCGTACGCGCGGCTCTACGAGGACACCGTCGCGACGCTCGAGCGGGTCGGGGACCGGCTCGTGTTCGGTCGGCTCGAGGTCGCGGACCCCGACTCCACCGAGGACGCCTTCCGGTACATCGGCCGCGTCGGTCTTCGCGACGACGAGCACCGGCCGCTCCTGCTCGACTGGCGCGTCCCCGGCGCGAGCGCGTTCTACCAGGCGACCGCGGCGCACCCGATGGGGATGCGCGCCCGCCGACACCTGACGCTCGAGGGCCGCACGGTCGTGGGCGTCGAGGACGAGGTGTTCGACGCCGCGCTCTACGACGACGAGCGCACCCACCTACAGGGCGAGGGGGCGCTGCTCGCGGCCGTCACCGCCGAGCGCACCGGCCGGATGACGGACATCGTCGCGACCATCCAGGGCGAGCAGGACCGCATCATCCGGTCGCCCCTCGAGGGCGTGCTCGTCGTGCAGGGCGGCCCCGGCACCGGCAAGACCGCCGTGGCGCTGCACCGCGCCGCCTACCTGCTCTACTCGCACCGCGAGCGGCTCCGCGGCTCCGGCGTGCTCGTGGTCGGTCCGTCGCCGGCCTTCCTCACCTACATCGAGCAGGTGCTGCCGTCCCTCGGCGAGACCGGTGTCGTGATGGCGTCGCTCGGGTCGCTCTACCCGGGCGTGCACGCGACGACGCACGACCACGGGGACGTCGCCGCGGTCAAGGGGTCGGCGCAGATGGCTTCGCTGCTCCACCGGGCCGTGCGGTCCCGCCAGGTCGTCCCGACGACGTCGGTCACCCTGGAGGTCGAGGGCGAGCGGCTCACCGTGCCGCCGCAGCTCGTCGCCGACGCGCTCAAGCGCGCGCAGGACCGGGGGAAGCCGCACAACGTCGCCCGCGTCACGTTCAACAAGATCGCGCTCGACGCCATGACCCGCCTGCTCGCCGAGCAGCTGCGGGCGCGCGGCACGACCGTGGACGAGGCCGACGAGAAGGTCCTGCGCGAGGACATCCGCAGCTCCTACGACGCCCGGGTCCTGCTCAACACCGCGTGGCTGCCGCTGCCCCCAGAGAAGTTCCTCGAGGACCTGTACGCGCGGCCGAACTGGCTCGCCTCGCTGACCCCCGACTGGACGCCCGAGCGCCGCGCCCTGCTGCAGCGGTCCCGTGGTACCGCGTGGACGATCGAGGACGTCCCGCTGCTCGACGAGGCCGCCGAGCTCCTCGGCCCGTTCGACCCGACCGGCGGGGCCGCGAAGCGCGCCGCGAAGGCGAGCCGGAACCGGGACATCGAGAACGCGCGCCAGGCGATCGAGAACATGGGCGTCGAGGGCATCGTCAGTGCCGAGCAGGTCGCCGGCTCCTTCGCCGAGGGCGGCGACCCGCGCACGACCGCCGAGCGCGCCGCCGAGGACCGCGAGTGGACCTACGGACACATCGTGGTCGACGAGGCGCAGGAGCTCTCGCCGATGCAGTGGCGCGTGCTCGCCCGTCGGAACCCGCTGCGGTCCTTCACGATCGTCGGCGACACCGCGCAGGGCTCCTCACCGGCAGCCGCGCGGACGTGGGACGACGTGCTCGGCGCCCTCGCCCGCCGTCGTCGGGGCCGTGCGCCGGCCGTGCCGCTCGACCACCGCATCGAGGAGCTCACGGTCAACTACCGGACCCCGCGCTCGATCGTGCAGGCCGCCGGGGCGTTCGCCGCCGCCGCCGGACTGACCGTCACCCGGACCGAGGCCGTGCGCGACGGCGACCCGGTCGACCGCGTCACGGTGTCGCGTGCGGCGCTGCTCGACGCGGTCGCCGAGCGGGTCGACGCCGAGCGCGACCGGATCGGCTCGGGCACCATCGGGGTCGTCGTGCCCGAGGCCGACGTGGCCGTGGTCCGGGAGCGCCTGGCACGGACCGACGCCGACGTCCGCGGGCTCGGTTCGCCGCGTCCCGGCTCCGTCACGGTGCTCACCGGCGCCGACGCGAAGGGCCTCGAGTTCGACGGCGTGCTGCTCGTCGACCCGGACCGGGTGGGTGCCGACGCGGCGCGCGCCGCGGCCGCCGTCTACGTCGCGATGACGCGTCCGACGCGACGGCTCGTGGTCGTCGACGTCACCGACTGACGGAC
>NZ_CAJCKG010000028.1:0-39838 GCF_903970945.1 Curtobacterium sp. ME26 | reverse complement strand
GTCACGGCCGTGACGAACCGGGTGCTCCACGCGGCACGCGCACGGGCCGAGACCGCGGGCCTGGTGACGATCACCTACGCCGACGGCACGATCGCCGCGATCGACTGCTCGTGGAGCCGACCGGACACGTCGCCGACGTGGGGCGGGCTGGCCCTCACCGTCGTCGGGACCGAGGGGTCGGTGGACGTCGACTTCTTCCGGCCGAGCGTCCGCGGGCTCGACGCTGCGAGCGGTCGGTCGGTGGTGCTGCCCTACGGGCCGGACTTCGACGCGGCGATGCTCGACACCTTCGTGGCGGCCGTCCGCAGCGGGGAACAGCCCCAGCCCGACGCTGCCGTGGGGCTGCGTACGCTCGCGGTCGTGCTGGCGGCGCAGGAGTCGGCGGCGAGCGGCGAGACGGTGCGGGTGCGGTCCGTCTGACGCGACCCCGTGACGGACGGGAGGCGCGGTGCCAGCTGGCACCGCGCCTCTCCCCACCGGCACGGCCGGTCCGCCGCTGGCGCGTCGCCCCGGAACCGGCGGTGTGGGCCCAGTCCGTCTCGCGACGGTCTCAGGAACCGCCGGCCGCCGCCCAGAGCCGGCGCGCGTTCGCGAGCCCGCGCTCGACGGCGTCGACGTCGTCCTCGAGCCCCTCGAACTCGATCGACACGGGCCCGTCGAAGCCGCTCGCGACGATCCGCTCCACGATCCGACCCAGCGGCAGGTCCCCGTGCCCGACGACCGTGCCGAGCACCGCGCGACCGGCGAGGGTCGGCAACCAGCCGTCCGCGGCGGGCGGCGTCTCGCGCACCAGGAAGTCCTTGAGGTGCACGACGGCCGCGACCGGCAGCGTCCGCTGCACCGCCCGGAGCGGATCGTCGTCGAGGCACACGAAGTTCCCGACGTCGAGCAGGGTGCGGAAGTTCGGTCGGTCGACCTCGTGCACGAGCCGCAGGATCCGCTCGCTGTCGTTGAACCCGAACCCGTGGTTCTCGACCATGGTGGTGATGCCGATCGTCTCGGCGTGCTCGGCGACCGCACGGCACACCGGCACGACCTGCGCGAGCACCCGCTCGAACTCGGCGTGGTCCGCGTCCCGCCAGGCCCACGGCACGACGTCGTGGCGGAACCGGGTGATCCCGAGCCGGTGCGCGACGTCGAGGTGCTCGTGCACGCGCCGCACCTCGGCGTCGACGGTGGCGGGGTCGGAGAAGTCCGCCCCGATCACGTGGTTCGCGAGCCCGATGCCGCGCGACGCGGCGTGCTCGCGGATGCGGTCGACCAGGTCGGGCTGCCGGGGCAGGTCGTCGCCGAAGCCGCCGGCTGCGATCTCCAGGTGCTCGCCGCCGGCATCGGCGACGCGGTCGACCACGTCGAGGATCGTCAGCGCACCGCGCTGGAGGGAGCGGGCGTAGCTGTAGGAGGACACTCCGAGGCGCATGGCGCGACCCTAGCCGCTCCGGTCTCGCCGCCACCAGGGGTGCGGACGGCCCCCGCGCCGCTCGTGCGGGTGGGGGACCACGGCAGCCGACGGAAGAGCGGCATGAGCGGCTGGACCATCGGCCCGATCACGAACGCGGCGACCACCGTGCCGACGCCGACGTCGCCGCCGAGGAGCCACCCGACCACGACGACGGTGACCTCGATCACGGTCCGCGCGAGCCAGAGCGGCCAGCCGAACCGTTCGTGCACGCCGACCATCAGGCCGTCGCGCGCACCGGTGCCGAGGCCCGCGCCGATGTAGCACGCCGTCGCGACCGCGAGCAGCACCAGTCCCGCCGCGAAGAGCAGGACCCGGGCCACCAGCCCGTCCGGCTCGGGGACGAGCCAGAGCACGAGGTCGGCGGCGGGGCCGATCGCCAGGACGTTGCAGAGCGTGCCGATGCCGGGCCGCTGGCGGAGCGGGATCCAGAGCAGCAGGATCACGACGCTCGACACCACGGTGATGACGCCGAACGACCAGGGCAGCACGTTCTCCAGGCCCTGCGTCAGGACCGTCCACGACCCGACGCCGACCACGGCGCGGACCTGCAGCGCGGTCGACGCACCGTAGAGGAACAGGCCGACGAGCAGTTGGACGGAGCGCAGGACGAGGGCGGGGGTGCGGTGCATGCCGACGATGCTCGCCCCGATTGGCCTGTTCGTCGAGAGCCAATCGCACTACGGTGGACCCGTGTCCCCGGTCTCGCTGAGCGCCCGCGCCGCCGCCCTCCTGCTCCCCGACTGGCGTGCTGCCAGCGGTGCCCCGGCGTACGAGGCGCTGTCCGACGCGCTCCGCGTGCTCGTGATCGACGGGCGGGTGCCGCTCGGCGTCCGGCTCCCGGCCGAACGCGGGCTCGCCGATGCCCTCGGGGTCTCCCGGACCACGGTCGCGAACGCGTACGCCCGACTCCGGTCCGACGGCTTCCTCGTGTCGCTCCGGGGCTCCGGGAGCGTCGTGCACCTGCCGCGGGACCTCGTCGGGCGTCCGGATCCCGAGCGGCCCGGCGGCGTGGTCGGGGACGACCTGCTCGACCTCCGCAAGGCCGCGATGCACGCCGCACCCGAGGTCGCCGAGGCCGTCGAGCGCGCGGTCCGGTACGTGCCCGCGGCGCTCGCCGGGATCGGCTACGACACGGTCGGCGACCCCGGGCTCCGCGACGCGATCGCCGACCGGTACACCGAGCGCGGGTTGCCGACCGACCCGTCGCAGGTCGTCGTGACGATCGGTGCCCAGCACGCCATCGCGCTCCTCGCCCGTGTGCTCGTCCGCCGCGGCGACACGGTGCTCGTCGAGTCCCCGACCTACCCGCACGCGCACGAGGCGTTCCGCGAGGCCGGCGGTCGACTCGTCGGCGTCCCCGTCGACGCGCGCACCGGGTGGGACGCCACGGCGCTCGAGACGACGCTCCGCCGGACCGCGCCCGCGGTCGCCTACCTGATGCCCGAACTGCACAACCCGACCGGGGCGACCATGTCCGCAGCGACCCGGGAACGCCTGCTCGCCGTCGCGGCCTCGACCGGGACCGTCGTGGTGGCCGACGAGACGATGGGCGAGCTCCGCATCGACGGGACGCCCGCACCGCCGCTGGCCACGGCCGACCCGGCGGTGGTCATGATCGGCTCGGCGGCCAAGGTGTTCTGGGGCGGGCTGCGGATCGGGTGGATCCGCGCGGACCCGGACCTGCTGCAGCGGCTGCTCCTCGCCCGCCCGACGGGCGACCTCGGCACGCCCGTGCTCGACCAGCTGGTCGCGCGCGAGCTCGTCCCGCGCACCGCGGCCGTCCTGGAGGCGCGGCGCACCGCCCTGCGCACCGGTCGCGACGACGTCGTGGCCGCGTTGCGCGCGCGCCTGCCCGAGTGGGACGTCCCGTCGCCGGACGGCGGCCTGACGACGTGGGTCGGGCTCGGCCGGCCGGTGTCCAGCGCGCTCGTGCTCGCGGCGCGTGCCGAGGGCGTCGTCCTCGCCTCCGGCGGGGTGTTCGGCCCGGACGGCGGGTTCGAGCGCTTCCTGCGGGTGCCGTACACGATGGGGGCGGCCGACCGGGAGCGCATGGTCGACGTGCTCGAGCGGGCGTGGGCCCGCGTCGGGGGCGAGGGCACGGGCGTCCGCGGGTCGCTCGCCGCGGTCGTCTGAGCGGCGTCGGGCGGCCGGTTCTGTTCGCAGGTGGAACTGCGAGGATCGGCTCGTGCACTTCCTCTCGGTCTTCAGCCTCCGCAACCGTGCCCTCATCGCGCTCGTCACGATCGTCGTCGCGGTGTTCGGCGGCATCGCGCTGACGAACCTCAAGCAGGAGCTCATCCCGAGCGTCCAGTTCCCCCAGGTGGCGATCGTGAGCGCCTACCCGGGTGCGACGCCGGAGGTCGTGTCGAACGACGTCTCGACGAAGATCGAGCAGGCGATCCAGGTGGTGCCGGACCTCGAGTCGACGAGCGCGACCTCGTCCACCGGGCAGAGCGTCGTCTCGGCCTCGTTCGACTACGGCTCGAACCTGGCGAGCGCCGAGGACAAGATCCAGACCGCGGTGAACGCGCTCTCGTTGCCGGACACCGTGCAGACGCAGATCGTCACCGGGTCCTTCGACGACCTGCCGGTCCTGCAGCTCGCGGTGACCGGTTCCGGCAACCAGGAGCAGCTGGTCGACCGGTTGAACGCGACCGCGGTGCCGGACCTCGAGAAGCTCGACGGCGTCCGGCAGGCCGACGTGTTCGGCAACCCGGGGCGTCGCGTCGTCATCACACCGAACGAGGACGAACTGGCGTCGCGGGGGCTGACGACGCAGTCGATCTCGGACGCGCTCGACGACAACGGCACGCTCATCCCGGGTGGCACCATCACGCAGGACGGCCGGACGCTCTCGGTGCAGACCGGTGAGCGCATCGCGTCCCTGGACGACATCCGCGGGCTGCCGCTGACCGCGTCGAGCGGGTCGGGGTCGTCGGGCTCCGGGTCGGGGTCCGGCTCGTCCGGTTCGACCTCGGGTGCCGGCGGTGCCGCGACCCAGGGCGGCGCCGCGGCCGGCGCACCGGGCAGCACGGGGACGGCGACCGGCACCGGAGCCACCGGTTCCGGTGACGGCACCGCCGGCGGCACCGCCGCGGGCCAGACCGGCGCGGGCCAGACCGGCACCGGGACCACCGCGACCGGCGGGACGGGCGCGAGCACGGCCTCCACGCCGACCTCGCTCGGTGACGTCGCGACCGTGCAGATTGAGGAGTCGCCGCGCACGTCGATCAGCCGTGTCGACGGCAAGACCGCGCTGACCATCGCCATCACGAAGACGCAGGAGGCGAACACCGTCGACGTCTCCGAGACGGTGAAGGCCGCCCTGCCCGGCATCGAGGCGAAGGTCGCGGGCTCCCCGCAGTTCACCGTCGTCTTCGACCAGGCCCCCTACATCCAGCAGTCCATCGACTCGCTGGCCGAGGAGGGGCTGCTCGGCCTCGGCTTCGCGGTCGTCGTCATCCTCGTGTTCCTGCTGTCGTGGCGCTCGACGCTGGTCACGGCGATCTCGATCCCGACGTCGGTGCTGCTCGCCGCGATCGGCATGCAGGCAGCCGGCTACACGCTCAACATCATCACGCTCGCCGCGCTGACGATCGCGATCGGCCGCGTGGTCGACGACTCGATCGTGGTCATCGAGAACATCAAGCGGCACCTGCAGCCCGGGGTCGACCGCGGACGGGCCGTGCTCGACGCCGTGCGCGAGGTCGCGGGCGCCGTGACCGCGTCCACCCTCACCACCGTGGCGGTGTTCCTGCCCGTGGCCTTCGTCGCCGAGCTCGTCGGCGAGCTCTTCCGGCCGTTCGCGCTCACGGTCACGATGGCGCTGATCGCCTCGCTGCTCGTGTCGCTGACGATCGTGCCGGTCCTGGCGTACTGGTTCCTCCGTGCGCCGCGGACGCACCGGCACGCCGACGCCGATCGCGCCCGGGGACCGCAGCCCGCCGCCTCCGCCCCGGCCGCCGCGACCGGCGCCCTGGCCTCGGCCGACGACCTGCACGACGCGGGCACCTCCGACCGGCTGCGCCGCGGGTACCTGCCCGTGCTCCGCTGGGCCATCGGTCGTCCGGCGCTCGTGCTCGTCCTCGCCCTGCTCGTGCTCGGTGGCACCGCCGCGGCCGTCCCGTTCGTCAAGACGAACTACCTCGGCGACTCCGGGCAGAACACGTTCACCGTGACGCAGGACCTCGAGCCGGGCACGAGCCTCGACGAGCAGTCGGACGCCGCCCGCAAGGTCGAGGGCGTCCTGCGCGACGTCTCCGGCGTCGAGACCGTCCAGACCACCATCGGGTCGAGCGGCCAGTCCATCCAGGCGGCGTTCGGCGGTGGTGCCTCGGCGTCGGTGCAGTACAACGTCACGACCGACGCGGGTGCCGACCAGACGACGATCCAGTCGACGGCCCGCGACCGCATCGGGCGGATCGACGGCGTCGGCGAGGTCAGCTTGTCGTCGGGCGGCGGCGGGTTCGGCGGGTCGAGCGACATCGAGGTCGACGTCACCGCGCCGACCCAGGCCGAGCTCGAGACCGCGGCCGGCAAGGTCCTCACGCAGATGCGCGGCGTCGCGGGCACGACCGGGGCGACGAGCAACCTCTCCGCCGCCGAGCCGTACCTCGCCGTGAAGGTCGACCGGAGCAAGGCGGCCGAGCGCGGGCTCACCGAGACGCAGGTCGGCGGGATCGTCGCCGCGTCGGTGTCCCCGCGCGATACCGGCAGCGTCGAGATCGACGACGCCACCCTCGACGTCTACATCGCCGACCCGGAGCCGCCCACGACGATCGACGCCCTGGAGGCGCTGTCGATCCCGACCGCGAGCGGTGACGTCCCGCTGTCCGACGTCGCCACGATCGAGCAGTCCGACGGACCGACGACGATCACGACGTCCGACGCGGTCCGCACCGCGACCATCACGGTGACGCCGGACTCGACGAACCTCGGCGAGGCCGTGCAGAACGTCACGGCGGCGGTGGACCGGCTCGACCTGCCTCGCGGCGCGTCGGCGACGATCGGCGGTGTGGCGTCGAGCCAGTCGTCGGCGTTCAGCCAGCTGCTGCTCGCGGTGCTGGTCGCCGTGCTCATCGTCTACGTGATCATGGTCGCGACGTTCCGCAGCCTGCGGCAGCCGCTCATGCTGCTCGTCTCGATCCCGTTCGCGGCGACCGGCGCGGTCCTGCTGCAGATCGTCACGGGCATCCCGCTCGGTGTCGCGTCGATCATCGGCCTGCTCATGCTCGTCGGCATCGTCGTGACGAACGCCATCGTGCTCATCGACCTGGTGAACCAGTACCGGCGCCGGGGACTCCGGGTGCGCGAGGCCCTGGTCGAGGGCGCGACCCGGCGACTCCGGCCGATCCTCATGACGGCACTGGCGACGATCTTCGCGCTGCTGCCGATGGCGGTCGGGCTCACCGGGAAGTCCGGGTTCATCTCGCAGCCGCTCGCGCTGGTCGTGATCGGTGGGCTGGTGTCCTCGACGCTGTTGACCCTCGTGGTGCTGCCGGCGCTCTACTCGGTGGTCGAGGGGCTCTTCGAGCGACGGGCCGACCGACGGGCGGCGCGGGCCGCCGAGCATGACGGGGCCGAGCACGACGGGGCCGCCGAGCGCGACGGGGCCGACACCGGGACGGCGGAGGCGTAGCGGGACGCAGGACGGGCCGCGTCGGCCGGGCGGCCGGCGGCCGTCCGCTCAGTCGCGGGAGCCGGACTCCTCGGCGTCGACCTCGCGGAACCACGAGACGACGACGCAGGTCAGCGTGACGAGGAACACGATCGCGGCCCCCTGCGCGGCCACGGCCATGCGGCCGGTCGCTGCCGAGTAGCCCCCGAAGGCCACCGCGGCCGTGAACGACAGCCCGAGGAGGAGCTCCGCGTAGGTCCGGACGGAGCTGCGGTGGGGCCACTCGGTCGGGACGCTCAGGGGACGGTCGATGGTGTCGGTCACACAGGAAGTCTGCGCGGAGCGCTCAGCTGCCGCACACCCGAATCCGGGTGCCACCCGCACGGGGCACGGCGCTCGCGACTACCCGAGCCGTGCCCGCAGGAAGGCCACGACCCGCTCGCTCATCGCCCGGTCGAGCTGCGCGATCGAGTGCGCCGTGCCCTCGACCGCCACGAACGTCACGGGCACGTCGTGGGCACGCAGCGTCGCCACGAACTCCTGCGACTCCCACAGCGGGATGAACTCGTCCGTCGAGTGCCCGACGAAGAACGGCGGGGTGTCCGCGGTGACGTGCGACCCGGGCGATGCCTGCTGCGCCGCCGGACAGTCGGCGTACGCCCGGCAGCCCAGGTAGAGCAGCTGCTTCCGCTGGAACGAGGCGGACACCCCGTCCGGCTCGGTCGACCGTGCCGTCAGGTCCGTCGGGCCGCTCAGGTCCACCACCGCGCGCACCCGGTCACCGGCGGCCCAGGCGGCGGACTCGTGGTCCTGCACGGCGAGCAGCGCGGCGAGGTTGCCGCCGGCACTGCCGCCGAACAGGCCGACCCGGTCGGGGTCGATGTCGTAGGTCTCCAGGGTCGCCGGGCGGAACACCCAGTCGAGTGCCCGGCGGACGTCGTCGTACCCGGCGGGCCACGGGTCGGTCGGGGCCAGGCGGTAGTCGACGTTGACGGTCACGAAGCCCTCGGACGCCAGGTACTGGCAGACCGCTCGGTAGGCCGCGGTCGCCTTGTCGCCGTGCGACCAGCTGCCGCCGTGGATCATCATCACGGTCGGGCGGCCCGACGAGGGGCGGGGGTCCGCCCGGGCGGGGTCCGCCGCCGCGCTCGGCGAGAGCGAGCGCGAGGGCGAGGGCGTCGGCGTCGGTGTCGCCGTGGTGTCGGGCGCGCTGTCCGGCGGCAGGCAGACGTCGAGTCGCTGCAGGTCCGCGGAGCCGTACGGCACGTCGGCCACGACGTCGATCCCCGGGTAGCGCAGCGAGAGCGGGTAGATCACCGGCTCGGCCGTCACGGTCTCGTCCCGGTCCGCCGCGGGACCGCCGCTGCACGACACGAGCGCACCGAGCACCGCCCCGGCGGTGACGAGTGCGAGCAGTGTCCGGCGGCCTGTCCTCATCGGCGTCCACGCTAACCCGCGGTCCCGTGCGCCGCGTCCGCCGCCGACCCTCCGGTGCCAGGACGGGCCCGCGGTGCCAGGATGGACGAGACCGCAGGAGGACCCGTGAGCCGTCGCAACGCCTGGAACACCGACCCCGAACCGCTGCTCCGCGTCGAGGAGGGCTTCCGCCTCGACCGCGTCGACCCCGACGGCACCCCGGGCTTCCCCGGGCGCAAGATCGACGGGCTCGAGTCGCTCGCCACCGGCGCTGATCGCCTGGCGGCCCTGCAGGAGCGACTGCACGCCGCGAGCACGGCGGGGGACGAGCGCCGCGTGCTCCTCGTGCTGCAGGCGATGGACACCGCGGGCAAGGGCGGCATCGTCTCGCACGTCGTCGGCGCGGTCGACCCGAACGGTGTGCACTACGCCGGCTTCGGTGCCCCCACGGCCGAGGAGCGCGAGCACGACTTCCTCTGGCGCGTCGAGCGCGAGCTCCCGCGGGCCGGGCAGCTCGGGGTGTTCGACCGGTCCCACTACGAGGACGTCCTCATCCAGAAGGTGCGGTCGATGGCCCCGCCCGAGGAGATCGAACGCCGCTACGGCGCCATCGTCGAGTTCGAGGACCGGCTCGTCGCCGCGGGGACGACGGTCGTCAAGGTGATGCTGCACATCTCGAAGGACGAGCAGCGCGAGCGGCTGGGCGACCGGCTCGACCGCCCGGACAAGCACTGGAAGTTCAACCCGGGCGACATCGACGAGCGGCTCCTCTGGGACGAGTACCAGGAGGCCTACCAGACGGTCTTCGACCGGACCTCGACGGCGCGTGCACCCTGGTACGTCGTCCCGGCGAACCGCAAGTGGTACGCCCGGCTCGCCGTCCAGCAGCTCCTCCTCCGCGCCCTCGAGGACATGCAGCTCAGCTGGCCCGCGGCCGACTTCGACGTGGCCGAGCAGCGGCAGCGGCTCGCGGAGTCCTGATCCGGGGCACCGGCCGG
Source organism: Curtobacterium sp. ME26 (assembly GCF_903970945.1). NCBI lineage: Bacteria > Bacillati > Actinomycetota > Actinomycetes > Micrococcales > Microbacteriaceae > Curtobacterium > Curtobacterium sp. ME26. The sequence goes on along the minus strand of NZ_CAJCKG010000028.1, from coordinate 30,345 downwards.
GAGGCCCGCCCCACCTCGTCCCCGCGGCTCACGTCCGCCCCGGGGCTGGCGGGCGCGCGCCGGGTCGCGTAGACTCTCTCGGTCGGCCTTCGACGCCGTGACACTGTGATCACGGCCTTTGCTCGGGTGTGTGTTGTTCGAGGGCTGGATTCACGTCGAACCGCGACGGGAAGAACCCCCTCTCCGCCTCATGAGCCTGCGCCGACGTCGCTGCCGGGCACGCGGATGTCTGCACCCCGGAAAGAAGTCATGGCCCCGTACGACAAGGGCGCGCGTCAGCGTGCCGACGACCGAGTCCGCCACGCGAACGGCACCCCCGCCGCTCGCTCCAGCAAGCACCGCGGCTTCCGCGCCGCCGACCCGTCGCAGCCGCGGCAGAAGCAGCGCTGGGACGCCGATGCGCGCCGCGGCCGCGAGGCGCAGGGCGAGCGTCCGGCCCGCCCGAACTGGGAGCCGCGCGACGGCGGTCAGCGCCGCGACGACCGCGGTGGTCGCGGGTTCGACCGCAACGAACGCGCCCCGCGCCGGTTCGAGCGTGACGACCGTGCCCCGCGTCGTGACGACGACCGCGGTGGCCGTCGGTTCGACCGTGACGACCGTGCACCGCGCCGCTCCTTCGATCGTGACGACCGTGCCCCGCGTCGTGACGACGACCGTGGTGGCCGTCGGTTCGACCGTGACGAGCGTGCCCCGCGTCGCTTCGACCGCGACGACCGTGCCCCGCGTCGCGATGACGACCGTGCTCCGCGTCGGTTCGACCGCGACGACCGTGGTGCCCGTCGCTTCGACCGCGACGATCGTGCCCCGCGTCGTGACGACGACCGTGGTGCCCGACGCTTCGACCGCGACGATCGTGCCCCGCGTCGTGACGACGACCGTGGTGCCCGTCGCTTCGACCGTGACGACCGTGCTCCGCGCCGCTCCTTCGACCGCGACGACCGTGCCCCGCGTCGTGACGACGACCGTGGTGCCCGTCGCTTCGACCGTGACGACCGTGCCCCACGTCGTGACGACGACCGTGGTGCCCGTCGCTTCGACCGCGACGATCGCGCCCCGCGTCGGTCCGACCGTGACGACCGCCCGCAGCGCCGCTCGTTCGACGAGGACCGCGCTCCCCGCCGCGACCGCGACGACTCCCGCGGCTCGTACGTCCCCGCCGACGACGTCAAGCTCGAGAAGCTCCAGGCCGAGGCGACCGTCGCGGCCGACGTCGAGGGCGTGAGCTTCACCGACCTCGGGATCGGCGGCAACATCTCCCGCACCCTCGCCGAGATGGGCGCCACGAGCCCGTTCCCGATCCAGGCCGCGACGATCCCCGACGTGCTCGCCGGCAAGGACGTGCTCGGCCGCGGCCGCACCGGCTCCGGCAAGACCATCGCCTTCGGTGCGCCCCTCGTCGAGAAGCTCATGGAGCACGGCGGCGGCACGAAGCGGAAGATGGGCCGCGCCCCGCGTGCGCTCATCCTCGCTCCGACGCGCGAGCTCGCCCTGCAGATCGACCGCACGGTGCAGCCGATCGCCCGCTCGGTCGGCCTCTTCACGACGCAGATCTACGGCGGTGTGCCCTACGGCCGCCAGGAGGGCGCCCTCGAGCGCGGTGTCGACATCATCGTCGGCACGCCCGGTCGCGTGCAGGACCTGATGAACAAGGGGAAGCTCGACCTCAGCGAGGTCGTCGTCTCCGTGCTCGACGAGGCCGACCACATGTGCGACCTCGGGTTCCTCGAGCCCGTGCGGGAGATCCTCTCGGCCACGGCCGAGGTCACCCCGCAGGGCAACCGGGCGCAGAAGCTCCTGTTCAGCGCGACCCTCGACGCGCAGGTCGCGTCGCTGGTGTCCGAGTTCCTGCACGAGCCGAGCGTCCACGAGGTCGCCGGCGAGGACCAGGCCTCCTCGACCATCGACCACCGCGTGCTGGTCGTCGAGCAGCGCCAGAAGGACCAGGTCCTCGAGGAGCTCGTGGCCGGTGACGGCAAGACGATCGTCTTCGCCCGCACCCGCGCCTACGCGGAGCGTCTGGCCGACCAGTTCGAGGACGCCGGCATCCGGGCGACCTCGCTCCACGGTGACCTGAACCAGTCGCGGCGCACCCGCAACCTGCAGCTGCTCACGAGCGGCCGGGTGAACGTGCTCGTCGCGACCGACGTCGCCGCGCGCGGCATCCACGTCGACGACGTGTCGCTCGTCGTGCAGGCCGACGCCCCGGACGACTACAAGGCCTACATGCACCGCTCGGGCCGCACGGGTCGTGCCGGCAAGGAGGGCACGGTCGTGACGATCGTCCCGCGCGGTCGCATCCGGAAGATCGAGGGCATCCTCGAGAACGCCGAGATCGAGGCGGACCTCGTGCAGGCGGCGCCCGGTGACGGCATCGTGGCGGAGCTCGCCGCGCGCTAGTCGCGACCAGCGGATGGACGGGAGGCGCGGTGCCAGCTGGCACCGCGCCTCCCGTCCGTCCGTGTGCTGGGACCGGTGTCAGCGGTTGAAGAAGAGCAGGCCCCGCACGTAGCCAGCCTGGCCGGCGTGCTGCGTGCAGTCGTCGAGGATGCTGACCAGCCGGGCCCCGCGCGTCACGGGCGGGTCCCACGCGTCGTCGACCACGGGGTCAAGGTCGTCCGGGCCCAGCGTCGCAAGGTAGGCCGCGGTGCGTTCGTGCACGGCGCGGAGGTAGCCGTTCAGCAGGTCCGCCGACGCGCGCACGCGACCGACGTCCTCGCGGGACATCCCGTAGCCGAGCGCCTCGGCCGGGAAGGGCAGGCCGAAGCGCTCCACCCAGCCGTCCGCGGCCCAGACCTGCTCGGTGCCCGCGAGGTCCGCGACCTGTGCGTCCTGCCCACGGGCGGTGTGCCAGGCCAGCCATGCGAGCGTGTTCGCGCCCGCGGCCGGGCGGGCGGCGAGCTGGTCCGTGGAGAGGCCGTCGAGCGCGCGCGCGACGGTCTCGGGCACGCGGGCGAACGCTTCGGTGAGGAGTTCCGCTGGGGTCATGCGGCCGACGCTACGCGGGGCGTGCCGACCTCGCTTCCGGTGGTCGCCACCGGCGCTCGCTCAGCGCGCGGTGACTGCCCGGTGGTGTCCGTCGAGGGACGCGCCGATGGCCTCGAACGCCGACGCCACGGCGGTCCGGTCCGCGGGAGCGATCGCCGCTCCGAAGACCGCGGCCCAGGTGTCGCCGACCTCGCGGGCGACCGCGAGCCCGGCCGGTGTGCTCTGCACGAGGATGCTGCGGCGGTCGCCGGGGTTCGGACGGCGCTCGACCAGACCGCGCCGCTCGAGCCGGTCGAGCAGCGACGTCATCGCGCCCGTGCTCAGCTCGAGCTGGTCGCCCGCCTGCTTCGGGGTCGTCGCGTGCCCGTCGGTGGCACCCAGGTGCACGAGGAACCGCGTGTCCGTGACGTTCAGCCCGCGGGTCGCGCTCTCGTGGGCCAGCAGCCGTGCGTGCCGGACCTGCAGGAGCCGGAAGGCCTCCACCATGCGACCGAGTGCCGGGTCGCCGGGCCAGCCGCCCGCGGGCGCGACGACGGCCGCGGGGTCGACGTCGACGTCGGGGGAGACGGGGGCCGAGGACGTCGACGGCAGGCTGCGGGGCGGGAGGACGGGGGAGGCGTCGGGCACGGATGGCTCTTCTCGGGTGGGTGATCGCTGCGGCGATCGACGGGACGCGGGCGGGGCCGGGTCACCGGTCCATCGAACAAGTATCTCAATGATTGAGATACCCCCCAACAATGGGGGCACACCGCTCCTTGTCGTTCGTACAGTCGCCGAGTAGCTTGATCGCCGTAGTACCAGGCTCCGAAGCGCGACCAACCACCGCGGGTCCGGAGCCGCCACCGATCAGGAACCCCTCTGGAGGACGACCATGTCCCGTGTCACCCCTCGTGCTGCCCGTCTGGCGGCCTGGATCGCCGTGCCCGCCGCCCTCGTGGCGTCGGGCGTCGTCGTCTCGACGGCTTCGTACTCTGCCTTCTCGGCCACCACGTCCACGCCGACCAGCAACTGGACCGCCGGCACCGTCGCCCTGTCGAACGACGCCACCGCCAACACGGCCCTGTTCGCGGCGACGAACCTCAAGCCGGGGTCGACCGACAGCCGGTGCATCACGGTGACGTCGAGCGGATCGCTGCCGTCGACCGTGAAGCTGTACGCCACGAGCCCGCAGACCACGAGCGTGCTCGCCACGAACACCACGATCAAGATCGAGCAGGGGACCGGCGGCGGCTTCGCCTCGTGCGCGGGCTTCACCCCGGCGGCGACCGGCGGCACGCTCTTCAACGACAGCCTGCCGGCCCTCGGCACCCAGGCGACCGGCTTCGGCAACGGTCTCGGCGCGTGGACCACCACCGGCGGCACGAACGAGACGCGCGTCTACCGGGTCACCTACTCGTTGGCCGCGGCGACGCCGAACGCCGCGCAGGGCACGACCGCGTCGATCGGCCTCACGTGGGAGGCCCAGAACAACTAGCGGCGGGCTCGGTACGGTCATGGTCGCCATCGCCGTGCGCGGTGGCGCTGCGCCGCACGACGGGCTGCACGACGCCGTCGACTGGGCTCGGGTGGTCGTCGCGACGGCGGCCCGTGCGGTCCTCGCGGCCCTCGTCGGCCTCGCCGTCTGGTCGGCCGCGCCGGCGCTGCTCGGCTGGCACCCGACCACGGTGATGACCGGGTCGATGGCGCCGCGGCTCCTGCCGGGTGACGTCGTCGTCTCGCGCCCGGTCGCCCCGGCCGAGGTCCGGCCCGGGCAGGTGCTGCTCGCCGACGACCCGGACCACCCGGGGCGCCTGCGGATGCACCGGTTCGTCGAGCCCGGCGGCGACGGGACGGTCGTCACGAAGGGCGACGCCAACCCGCGGGCCGACTCGACCCCGATCGAGCGCTCGGCCGTGCACGGGGTGGCCGCCCTCCGCGTCCCGTTCGTCGCGAGTCCGGTCCTCTGGGTCCGCGAGGGGCGGTGGGTCGAGACCGGTGTGCTCACCCTCGTGGTCGTCGCGCTGCTCGCGCTCGCGACCGTCGACGGGGCGCTCCGGCGGCCGGCCGCGCACCGCGCTGCACGTCGTGCCGGGCACGCCGGTCCCGTCGCCGACGCTGCGGTGACCGGCCGGGAGGCACGTGGGGACCCCGACGTCGGCCCGCCGTCCGGCGCGGGTCCCGACCCGAGCCGTCGGTCGCTCCGTGCCGTCGCGCGCCGGGGCAGCGGGGCCCACCGTGCCGGGGCGGTCGTGCTCGTGGCCCTGGCAGCGGGCGGGTCCGTCGTGCTGCCCGCCGGCCGGGCGGACGCGGGGCCCTTCGGCCGGGCGACGGCGACCGACCTGCGGCTCACCGCGGCCGTCGTGGCGCCCGCGACGTCGCCGACGTGCGCCGACGCGAGCGGCTCCGTCGTCATCGCGTGGCAGTACGCCGGGGACGACCCTCGGTCGTTCACCCTGTCGGACGACACCGGCGCCGTGCTCGCGACGACCGACGGCAGGGCCCGGTCGGCCACCGTCCGGCTGAGCAGCCTGCTCGCCCTCGGGACCACCCGGGCGGTCCGGGTGCAGGCCACCGACGCGAGCTCGTGGACCGCCGTGCCGAGCGCGCCCGTGTCCGTCCGGTACTCGTCCCTCGCGGGGATCGGCCTCGGGGACGGGACCAGCTGCGTCCGCTGACCCCGGTCCTGCACCGCGTCCGGCCATCCGCAGGTCCTCCACAGCCCGGCGGTGCCGGTCCGGGGATGTCCCCGGACGCCGCTACCGTGACGGCATGCGGATCCTGCACACCGGCGACTGGCACCTCGGTCGCACGCTGCTCGGGGCGGACCTGCTCGCGCACCAGGCGACCTTCACCGACTTCCTCGTCGAGACCGTCCGTGCCCGGGGTGTCGACCTCGTGGTCATCGCGGGTGACGTCTACGACCGGGCGATCCCGCCGGTGGACGCCGTCCGGATGCTCTCCCGCACGCTCGAACGCCTGGCCGCGACGGCGACGGTCGTGCTCACGCCCGGCAACCACGACTCCGCCGGCCGGCTCGGCTTCGGGTCCGGTGTGATGCACGACCGGGTGCGGATCCTCGCCGAGCCGACGAGCATCGGCACCCCGGTGCTGCTCACCGACGACGACGGCCCGGTCGCGGTCTACGGCATCCCGTACCTGCACCCCGACCTCACCCGGCACGCCCTCGCCGCGGTGCCGGACGAACCGCTCGCCCGGTCGCACCAGGCGGTCCTCGGCGCGGCGACGGACCGCGTCCGCGCCGACCTCGCGACGCGTCCCGGCACCCGGAGCGTCGTCGTCGCCCACGCCTTCGTCGGCGGTGCGGAACCGAGCGACAGCGAGCAGGACATCCGGGTCGGCGGGGTCGACATGGTCGCCGCGTCCGTCTTCGACGGCATCGACCTCGTCGCGCTCGGCCACCTGCACGGTCCGCAGCGCGTCGGGCCCGACGACCGGATCCGGTACGCGGGGTCGCCGCTGGCGTTCTCGTTCGGCGAGCGACACCAGCGCAAGAGCGTCACGGTGGTCGACCTGGCGGCGGACGGCTCGGTCACGGTCGAGCTCGTGCCGACGCCCGTCCCACGACGGCTCGTCGACGTGCGTGCCACCATCGCGGAGATCGAGTCCGGAGCGCACCGCGCCGACGCGGACGCCTGGGTCCGGGTCGCGGTGACGGACGCCGTGCACCCCGAGCGCATGTACGCGCGGGTGAAGGACCACCTGCCGCACGCCCTCGCGATCACCCACGAACCCGCCGACCGCCCCGAGCGCCCGGCAGCGCGCCCGGTGACGGCGACGTCCGACCCGGTCGAGGTCGCGGCCGACTTCGTCGCCTTCGCCACCGGGACCGCGCCGGACGACGACGACCGGGCGGTCCTGACCGAGGCGTACGAGGCGGCGGCGCTCGCGATGCACGACGACCGGGGGCGCTGATGTACCTGCACCGACTCGAACTCCGGGCGATCGGGCCGTACCCGGAGCTCGTCACCATCGACTTCGCGGCGCTCGCCGCGTCCGGGGTGTTCCTGCTCGAGGGGCCGACGGGCTCCGGCAAGTCGACGATCATCGACGCAGTGGTGTTCGCCCTGTACGGCGGGCTCGCGGGCGAGGGCTCGACCCACGACCGACTGCACAGCCAGCACGCCGACCCGGGTGTCGAGCCCTTCGTCGAGCTCGTCTTCGAGACCGGTGCGGGGGTGTACCGGGTGCGCCGGACACCGCAGTACGACCGCCCGAAGCAGCGCGGGGCGGGGACGGTCCGGCAGCAGGCGTCCGCCCAGCTCTTCCGCCTCGCACACCCGGCGGACGCGATCGGCGAGCCCGTGTCCTCGCGCATCCCCGAGATCGGGCTCGAGGTCACCCGGGTGGTGGGGCTCGACCGCGCGCAGTTCCTGCAGACCGTCGTCCTGCCGCAGGGCGAGTTCGCCCGCTTCCTCCGGTCGCCCGGTGAGGACCGCCGGAAGCTCCTGCAGTCCCTGTTCGGCACGCAGGTCTACGACCGCACGGCCGACGAGCTCGCGGCACGACGGCGTGCGGTGCAGGCCGAGGTCGAGGCTGCCGACGCCCGGGTCCGTGACGCCCTCGCCCGCTTCGCACAGGCGGCGGGGACGGCTGCCGACGAGCAGTCGGCCGCCGACGACCACGCGGTGGCTGACGAGCACGCGGTGTCCGCGACGCTGCACGCGCTGCAGGCCGCGGCGTCGGAGGCCGTGACCCGGCGCGCCAACGCGGTCGCCGCACTCGACCGGGCGCGCGCGCACGAGCAGGACGTCGCCGCGCGGCTCGCCGCCCGCGACCGACGCGCCGCGCTCCTCGCCCGGCGCCGGGAGCTCGACGAGCGGGCTCCCCGGGTCGCTACCGCACGCGAGCGTCTGGACCTCGCGGAGCGGGCGGCGCGGGTCACCGCCTCCGCCGACGGGCTCGACGCCGCCCGCGCCCGGGCCGCTGACACCGCCGGAGCCGCGTCCGACCTGCGACGCCGCTCGGGCATCCCGGACACGGCGGACGTGGTCGCCCGTCGCGCCGACGTCGCCACGTGCCTCGGAGCGGTGCGGCACCTGGTGCCGGTCGAGGACACGATCGCCGGGCGCCGACGTGCGCTGGCGGACGCCGCCGCACGGGCCGGACGCCTCGCCGAGCGCATCCGCGAGCTCGACGTCGCGCTCGAGGCCCGCCCCGCCGGACGGACCGCCCTGGTCGAGGATGCCCGGGCCGCAGCGACGGCGGCGTCCGACGCCGAGGCCGCGCGGGCCGAGACGGAACAGGTGCGGCAGCTCCGGGCCGACCTCGACGCCCGGGACGCCGCCGTCGCCGCCGTCGCCGCTGCCGAACCGGTCGTCGCCGAGCGGCGTCGGCGTGCGGAGGAGCTCCTCGAGGCGGAGCGGTCCCTGCGCGCGCGTCGCATCGCCGGCCTGGCGGGTGAGCTCGGCGCCGCACTCGAGCCCGGCGACCCGTGCCCGGTGTGCGGCGCGGTGGAGCACCCGGCGGTCGCCGTGCCGCAGTCCGACCACCCCGACGCCGACAGCGTGGAGGCCGCCGCCGCTGCGACCCGCGCCGCCGAGGCCGCCCTGGCCGAGGCCGCGACGGACCTGGCGGTCGAGCGAGCCGCGCTCGAGCGGCTCCGCGCAGCCGTGGTGGACACCGATGCCGCGACCCTGGCCGAGCGGGCAGCGGCGGCAGCAGCGCGGCTCCGCACCGCCCACGACGCCGCCGTCCACGTCGCGGAGCTCGAGGGCCGACGCACCGCCTTCGACGACGAGACGCGGGCGCTCGAGCGCGAGCACCACGCCGTGCAGGCCGACCGCGCGGTCCTGGTGGCCACGAGCGCGGCGGACGAGGACCGGCTGGGGCAGGACGCCGCGGCGGTGGCGGACGCCGTCGACCGAGCCGGGGAGCTGCTGGCCGCCCCGTGGGCGACCACCGACCAGGAGCCGGACGCCGGTGCCGGTACCGGTGCCGGTGCCGTCCCGTCGCTCCGCGCGGCGGTGGAGGCGCTCGAGGCGCTCGTCGCCCGTGCGGACGCCGTGTCCGCCGCGGACGAGCGTGGCGCTGCCGCCGCACGTGCGGTGCTCGAGCGCGAGGTCGAGGTGGCCCGGACGCTCGCCGACCACGACTTCGACTCCCTGGAGACGGCCCGGACCGCGGTGCTGTCGACCGAGCAGGCGTCGGCACTCCGGACCGAGGTCGCCGCCGCCGAGCGGGAGCACGCCGTGGTCGAGGCGGGCCTCGCCGAACCCGGGGTCGTCGCCGCCGCCGAGGACACCGACGAGGACCTCGACGCCGAGGCTGCCCGGGCCGCGCACCGCGCCGCCGTCGAGCAGGCCGACGAGGCCACCCGCAGAGCGGTGAGCGCGACCGACCGCGCGGACGCGAGCGCGCGCTGCGCCACCGACCTCGAACGCGCCGTCCGGTCCCGCGACGCCCTCTCGGCGCGCAGCCGTGCGGTCGTCCGCCTGGCCGACGTCGCGAACGGCGCCGCCGGGGTCAACCCGACCGGCATCACGCTCGGCACCTACGTGCTGATGCGCCGCTTCGAGGACGTCGTCGCCGCGGCCAACGACCGCCTCCGTGGCATGCTCGCGGGACGGTTCACCCTCGAGACCTCGGACGAGCGCGAGGCCGGGTCCCGAGCCCGTCGGACCGGTCTCGCCCTCGCCGTCCACGACCACAGCACCGACACCCGTCGTGCCCCTGGGAGCCTGTCGGGCGGCGAGACGTTCACGGTCTCCCTCTGCCTCGCGCTCGGGCTCGCCGACGTCGTGCAGGCCGAGGCGGGCGGGGTGTCGCTCGGCACGCTGTTCGTCGACGAGGGGTTCGGGACGCTCGACCCCGAGACGCTCGACGACGTCATCGGGCAGCTCGCACGGCTCACGGCGGGTGGCCGTCAGGTCGGCATCGTCAGCCACGTCGAGGAGCTCAAGCAGCGCATCCCGGAGCGGATCGCGGTCCGGCGCACACCGGACGGCGGGTCTCGCGTCACGACGACCGTCTGAGCCGGAGCACCGTCACGACGGTGCTCCGGCAGGAGCCGTCACGGCTACGGCTACGGCGACGGTGTGGCGTCCACCGTGCCGTCGGGCGGCGGCAGGATGTCCGCGGCGATCCACGGGAACACCCAGGTGAAGAGCGCGTAGACGATCACGGCGAGCAGCACGAGCAGCTCGAGGACCTTCAGGGCGGCGGGGCCGGGCAGGATCCGCCAGACGAACGGGAAGATCACTTCGGCGTCTCCGAGAGTTCCTTGGGGGTGCCCTCCGAGACGGGCATCCAGTAGTCGAGCTTGGCGTGCGTGACGTACCGCTCCTTGGCGGACCACATCGGGTGGCACGCGGTGAGGGTGAGCCAGCGGTCCTCGGCGGTCGGCGTGACCCCGGGCTGGTTCGGCACCGGCGCGATCGTCTCGATCTTGTCCGGCGTCACGATCTGCGAGTCGGTGACCTTGTAGACGTACCAGACGTCGAAGTCCTTCGCCTTGTCCGTCACCCGGACGACGATCGGGTCGCCCGGCTTCAGGTCGGCGATCTGGTTGAGCGGCTTGCCGTAGGTCACGCGGTGCCCGGCGACGGCGAAGTTGCCCTCGGCGCCCGGCATGGCGGTGTCCTGGTAGTGGCCGAGGCCGATCGTGTTGAGCACGCGCTCGCGGTCCGTGCCCTCGCCGATCGGGCGGAGGTAGTCCGCGCCGAAGCGGGGGATCTGCATCGTCCCGAACACGTCCGTCAGCTCCGGCGGCTCGGCGAGCACCGGTGCCTCGCCGCGGTGCTCCGAGCCCTCGAGCTTCGGTGCCTGCTTCTGCCCGAGGTCGTCGACGAGCTTGGTCTGCTCGTTCACGGCGACGACGTCGGTCCACCACGCGGTCCACGCGACGTAGAGCCCGGTGCCGGCGCCCGCGATGATGAGGAGCTCGGCCAGCAGTGAGACGAGTGCTCCGCCGACGGACTGGCGACGTCGAGTGCGCCGTGGCGGCCGCTGGTCCTCGGCGTCGCGCTCCGAGCTGCGCGACGGGGCGGTGTCGTGTGCGGTCACGGTGCTCCTGATCCAGGTGGTGGTCGAACAGGTATAGCAGACCACGACGACGAGCCGGTGGGGGTGTGGACGGACCGGGCGGTGCACGGTGCGGCGCTACCGTGGCGGGATGACCACGATCTTCCGCCCGTTCCGGTCCGACGACACCGAGGCGGTCGTCGCGCTCTGGGAGGCCTGCGGGCTCGTCCGTCCGTGGAACGACCCCCGGCGGGACATCGCGCGCAAGGTCGCCGAGCAGCCCGAGCTCTTCCTCGTCGCGGTCGAGGACGGCGCCGTCGAGGACGTCGCCGTCGAGGACGGCGCCGTCGAGACCGGCGAGGGCCGCGCGGCGCCGGGACTCGTGGGCGTCGGCATGGCCGGCTACGACGGGCACCGCGGCTGGGTGAACTACCTCGCGGTCCGACCCGACCAGCAGGGGACCGGACTCGGGCGCGCCTTCATGGCCGAGTTCGAGCGACTCCTGACCGACCGCGGCTGCCCGAAGATCAACGTGCAGGTCCGCGAGGGCAACGAGCAGGTGCTCGGCTTCTACGCCTCGCTCGGGTACGCCCCCGACCGTGCGGTGTCCCTCGGCAAGCGGCTGATCGCCGACGACTGAGCGACCTGGGCGAGCGCGCGACCGACCTAGGCGAGCGCGAGACCGACCGAAGCCGCGAACGCCAGCGCGATGCCGGTCCACTGCACGCCGGTGAGCCGCTCGCGCAGGACCACCCCGGCGAGCACGACCGTGCCGACGGGGTAGAGCGCGTTGAGGACGCTGACGACCGGCAGCGTCGCGTCGTCCGTCCCGACGTGCAGCGCAGCCTGGATGCAGGCGTTCGCGAGCGCGTCGAGCAGCCCGCATGCGACGACGGCGACGACGGCCCGGCGCGACCAGCGCGACGAGCGCGACCAGCGCGACCAGCGCGACCAGCGCGACCAGCGCGTGGTGACCGCGGCAGACCGCCCGGGGTGGGCCGTCGTGCCGGGGGCCGCCGGGCCTCCCGTCCGACGCAGCGCGACCACGACCACCGCCGCACCCAGCACGACCGTCTGCACCACCCGCGCGACCAGCAGCGACGCGACCCCGGCGTCGGCCGGTACCGCGTCGTAGGCGAGCACGATCCCGCCGAAGCCGCACCCCGCCACCGCCGCCGTGACCACGCCGGTCACGGTGACCCGTGCGCCGGAGGTGTCCCGCACGGCCGCGACGAGCACCACCGCGACCACCGCGACCACCAGCGCGACCGACGCCGGCACGGACAGCACCGTCCCGCGCACCAGGGCGACCACGACGGGCGTGACGGCCGCGAACACCGCGGTCAGCGGCGACAGGACGCTCATCGGGCCGACGGCGAGGGCACGGTAGAGCAGGAGCACCGCCACCGACCCCGAGCCACCGGCCGCCACCCCGGCGAGGACCGCCTGCCCCGAGAACCCGGCCCCCACCACCGGCACCCCGGCCAGCAGGGGGAGCAGGCCGACGGCCGCGGCGGCGGCGACGACGCGCACCGCACGGGCGCGACGCGCGGCGAGGCCGCCGAGGAAGTCGGCGGCCCCGTAGACGACCGCGCCGGTCAGGCCGAGCAGGACGGTGAGCACGGCTCCCATCCTGCCCGGCCCGGTAGCCTCCGGAGCGTGAGTGTTCCGTACCACCGCCTGCCCCGTGTCGATGCCCGTTGGCGCTGGTGGCGCCCGCTGGTCGCCCTCGCGTTCCTCGTCGGGTGGTACGTCGCGAGCCAGGTCGTCATCGCCGTCGCGTACTTCGTGCCGATCGGGGCGTCGCAGGGTGCGGACGGGCTGATGGGCCTGCAGGACGACCTGTCCAGCGGTGCCCTCGACCCGACGGACCCGCTCGTCCTGTCCCTGTCGCTCGTGTCGCTGGTCGTGCTCCTGCCGGGCATCCTGCTCGCGGTGAAGATCGCGCGCGTCGGGCCCGCCGGCATCCTGTCGTCCACCCGCTTCCGGGTGCGCTGGCGCTGGACGCTCTGGTGCCTCCTCCCCACGCTCGTCATCGCGATCGCGATGTTCCTGGTGCAGACGTGGGGCATGTTCTCGTTCGACGGTGGCCTCGGGTGGGACCACGACGCGATCGGACAGTCGACGGTGTCGCTCGGCACCCTCACCCTGACCATCGTGCTGGTGCTGCTGCTCGTGCCGTTCCAGGGCGCGGCGGAGGAGTACATCTTCCGCGGGTTCCTGATGCAGACCATCGGCTCGTGGATCCCGCTCCGCGTCGTCGGCACGGTCGTCGCCGTGGCCGTCTCGACCGTCGTCTTCGCCCTGCTGCACATCCCGAACGGCTACAACGTGTGGGGCATCCTCGACGTCGGCTCGTTCGGGCTGGTCGCGGCGATCATCGTGCTCCGGACCGGCGGCATGGAGGCCACCGTCCTGCAGCACGCCTTCAACAACATCATGATCTTCGTGCTGCAGGCGCCGGGATGGTCGAAGGTCGACCTCGACTCGTCGAACGGCACGATGATCGGGTGGCTCATCACGCTCGGCACGTCGCTCGCGTTCTGGGGGATGGTCGAGGTGCTCGCGTCGTGGCGAGGGCTGGACCGCCGCTTCGCGGGCAGCGAGGCGCCACGTTTCCGCGGGACCGCGCCGGTCTGGGCGGGTGGCCGTCGGTGGACCCGGCCGGGAGGCGCGGGCTGGGACGGCGCGCCGGCGCGCGACCCGGAGACGGCCGGCTCCGTCCCTGTGGACAGCTCCTCGGGTGTCGCCGCCCGCACGTAGGCTGTCGTGTCATGAGCACCACGCAGGCGGCGGCGCCGACCGCATCGCGGGCGGCAGCGCTGTCCTCGTCGCAGGCGGCCGCGCTGGACGTGCTGCACCGGGTGTGGGGCTACGACGAATTCCGTGGTGAACAGGCCGCCATCATCGACCAGGTGGTCAGCGGCGGCGACGCCCTGGTGCTCATGCCGACCGGCGGCGGCAAGTCGCTCTGCTACCAGGTGCCCGCGCTCGTGCGCGACGGCATCGGGGTGGTCGTCTCGCCCCTCATCGCCCTCATGCAGGACCAGGTCGACGCCCTCGCCGCGAACGGCGTCAGGGCCGCGTTCCTGAACTCGACGCAGGGGCCGGACGAACGTGCCCGGGTCGAGCGGGCGGTCGTCTCGGGCGAGGTCGACATGCTCTACCTCGCGCCCGAGCGCCTGCGGCTCGAATCCACCCGGTCGCTGCTCGACCGTGCGCGCCTGGCCCTGTTCGCCATCGACGAGGCGCACTGCGTCGCGCAGTGGGGGCACGACTTCCGCCCGGACTACCTCGAGCTCAGCGTGCTGCACGAGCGGTGGCCGACGGTGCCGCGCATCGCCCTGACCGCCACGGCGACGCCGCAGACCCACCGCGAGATCTCCGGACGGCTCGGGCTCGACGACGCCGCACACTTCGTGGCCGACTTCGACCGTCCGAACATCCAGTACCGCATCGAGCCGAAGACCGGCGCCCTGCAGCAGCTCCTCACCTTCATCGGGACGGAGCACCGCGGCGACGCCGGCATCGTCTACTGCCTGTCCCGCAACTCCGTCGAGCGCACCGCGGCCGCCCTCGCCGACCAGGGCATCCCCGCGCTGCCGTACCACGCCGGACTCGACGCGAAGGTGCGCGAACGCAACCAGTCCCGGTTCCTGCGCGAGGACGGCATCGTCATGGTCGCGACCATCGCGTTCGGCATGGGCATCGACAAGCCGGACGTGCGGTTCGTCGCGCACCTCGACCTGCCGAAGTCCGTCGAGGGCTACTACCAGGAGACCGGCCGTGCCGGACGCGACGGGCTGCCGTCGACCGCGTGGCTCGCCTACGGCCTGAACGACGTCGTGCAGCAGCGCCGGATGATCGACCAGTCCGAGGGTGACGCCGCCCACCGGCGCCAGCTCAGTGCCCACCTCGACGCCATGCTCTCGCTCTGCGAGACGATCGAGTGCCGCCGGGTCCGGCTGCTCGCCTACTTCGGGCAGGAGTCGACGCCGTGCGGCAACTGCGACACGTGCATCGCGCCGCCCGAGCCGTGGGACGGCACCGTCCCCGCGCAGAAGTTCCTGTCCACCGTCGTCCGACTCGAGCGCGAGCGCGGCCAGCGGTACGGCGTCGCGCACCTCGTCGACATCCTGGTCGGCAAGCAGTCGCCGCGGGTGCAGGAGCTCCGGCACGACTCCCTCGCGACCTTCGGCATCGGCAGCGACCTCGGCGAGGGGGAGTGGCGCGCGGTCGCCCGGCAGCTCCTCGCGCAGGGGTACGCGGCGGTCTCCGGTGACGGGTTCGGCACGGTGGTGCTCAGCCCGACGAGCGCCGAGGTCCTCGGCGGTCGGACCCGGGTGCTCATGCGTCGCGACCCCGTGAAGGCCTCCCGGGCGTCGCGGTCGCGACGGCAGCCGGTGACGGACATGCCGCAGGAGGCACTCGGACTCTTCGAGGCGCTGCGAGCCTGGCGTGCGGCGCAGGCCCGCGAGCAGGGCGTGCCCGCCTACGTCGTGTTCAACGACGCGACGCTGCGCGGGATCGCCGCGGTCAAGCCGACCGACGAGGACGCCCTCAGCGAGATCTCCGGCGTCGGTGGCGCGAAGCTCGAACGCTACGGCCGAGCGGTGCTCGACGTCGTCGCCGCGCACGACTGAGCCACTGGATCGCCGGGCATCTGACGCCGATCACGGGTGCATGCCGTTCGGGGCATGTGGTGCTGCGGGCGCTCACTACACTCGGAACCCCTGTCCACGAGGAGGCCCGGGTGTCCGGTTCGACGACGATCACCACCACGCTCAGCCGCACGGTGGTGACCCCGCTCGCGCGACTGCTCTGGCGTCCCCGGGTGATCGGCCGGAAGAACGTCCCGAAGCGCGGCGCGGTCATCCTCGCGAGCAACCACCGGTCGTTCATCGACTCTCCGGCGATCACCCTCCTGGCGCCGCGGAAGGTGTCGTTCCTCGCGAAGCAGGAGTACTTCACGGGCACGGGCTTCCGCGGAGCGGTGTCGCGGGCGTTCTTCGGCGGCATCGGTGCGATCGGCGTCGAACGCGGCGCCGGAGCGGCCGCCCAGCACGCGCTCGACCTCGGGCTCGAGCGCCTGGAGCTGGGCGAGGCCTTCGCGATCTACCCCGAGGGGACGCGGTCCCTCGACGGCCGGCTCTACAAGGGCCGCACGGGCGTGGCCTGGCTCGCCCTGACGAGCGGGGCGCCCGTGGTGCCCGTCGCCCTCACCGGCACGGAGGACGTCCAGCCCGTCGGCTCACGGCTGCCGCGGCTCGCCCGGGTCACGGTCGAGTTCGGCCAGCCGATGGACCTGACGGGCTTCGGGGAGGCGTCCTCCGGTCGGGCTCGTCGGCACGCGACGGACGCGGTGATGGCAGCGATCCAGGAGCTCAGTGGACAGGAACCCGCCGGCACCTACAACAACCCGCCCACGACGATCGTCGAGCGGGTGAAGCAGGCGCTGCGCCGGGACGACCCGACGCAGGCGGTCGAGCCCGACTGATCGGGCCCTATTGCACATGCTGCATACCAGTGGTTGAATCGGGGGCGCGTCGGCCGCGTGTACACCTCGGTCGACGGCCCCGGATCCGCCGCCGATCGGAAGGCAGCAGCTTGTCGACCACTCCGCTCTTCGACGCCGTCGCTCGACGAGCCGACCTCGGGGACGACGCCGGAGCGCCGGCGCCCGGCTCCCGGGACGGCACCGGCACCCCGGCGGCCATCGCAGGCCACCCGGTCGCCGTCGACCAGCTCGCCCTGGTCGAGGCCGTCGCTGGTGCCCTGACCCGTGCGGTGGTCGACGCCGTCGCCGCCGAGGTCGAGCGCATCGCGCGCGAGAGGTTCGTCCGCGCCTGACCGGACCGCCGCCGTGACCACGCACGTGCGCTCGCGCTCGACGTCCGCCCGCGCTCGACGTGCGCCCGCGCTCGACGTGCGCTCCACCGGCAGGCGTAGCGTCGACCGCGCGGCGGCAGGGTGCCGACCGCAGGACGGAGACGCTGGTGCGCGTGACGGTGCTGGGCACGGGGACGATGGGGGCAGGGGTCGCGAAGTCCCTGCTGCGCGAGGGCCACGAGGTCACGGTGTGGAACCGGAGTGCCGACAAGGCCCGACCGCTCGCGGACGACGGCGCCACCGTGGCGACGGACGCGGCCGCGGCGGTCCAGCACGCCGAGGTCGTGCTCCTCACGCTGTTCGACACGGACGCCGTCGTGGACGTCCTCGAGGCCGCCGCGGGTGACGCCCCGACCGACGCCGTGTGGGTGCAGTCCTCGACGGTCGGCACCGACGGTACCGAGACGATCGTGCAGCTCGCCGAGAAGTACGGCATCACCCTCGTCGAGGCCATGATGCTCGGCACGAAGGCCCCGGCGGAGCAGGGGAAGCTCACGATGCTCGCCGCGGGTCCGTCCGACCAGCTGGAGGCGATCGACCCGGTCCTCGACGCCATCGGAGCGAAGACCGTGCGAGCTGGCGAGCGGGTCGGCGACGGCACCGCGCTGAAGCTCGCCGCGAACGCCTGGATCGCCTCGATCACCGCCGCGACGGCGCAGTCGCTGGCGATCGCCCGGGCGCTCGGGCTCGACCCGGCGCTGTTCCTCGACGCGATCGACGGCACCGCGAGCGACTCGCCCTACGCGCACACGAAGGGCGAGGCCATGCTCTCGGGCGAGTTCGCACCGCAGTTCGCCCTCGACGGCCTCCGGAAGGACATCGGCCTGATCGGCGAGGCCGCGCGGGCCGCGGGTGTCTCGACGGTGCTCGTCGACGCGCTCGACCGCGTCTACGCGCAGGCCAGCGCCGAGGGGCACGGCGGCGACGACATCGCGGCGGTCGGCACCGCCTTCTGACGAGCCGGCGGTCCTGCCGATCCGGTCAGGACCGCCGGAACCACCGTCGGACCGCGCCGCTGAGCCGACCGACGGCCTCGTCGTTCATCGTGTTCGCCAGGTCGAACGCCTCGCGGGCCGGGTCGGACCCGTTGCGGATGCGCCGCAGTGCCGCGTCCGCCCGCGCCCGAGCGTCGAGCTCGGCGAGGGGCATGTCGTCCTCGGGATCGTGCTGCGGTGCCCCGGCCGGGCCGCCAGGAGCGCTGCGCATGAGAGCAGGCTACGCGGAACGCTCGGCGTCGTCCTCGTGGTCGACGACCCGCGCCATCTGCTCGAGGAACGTGACGATCACCGACATCTCCGACTTCGGCAGGTGCTCGGCGACCTCGATCGCGCGGGTGTCGAGCTGGTCGATGACCTGCAGCACCTGACGCATCGAACCGCCGGATGCCGTCAGGATCACGCCGCGCCGGTCGTGGGGGTCGGGGTGGCGCTCGACGTGGCCGCTGCGGACGAGCCGGTCGACCAGTGCCGAGGTCGACGCGGGTGTGATCTCGAGCCGGTCCGCCAGCTCCTTCGCGTTCACCGACCGCCCGTCCGACTCGGCGTCGAGGAGCACGCGGAGGGCGAGCAGGGCGTTCTCGCCGATGCCCAGTGCCTCGCGAGCACGTCGTTGCGCGGCGCTCTCGGCGCTCCGGTACCTGCGGAGCGCATTGAGCACGTCCACCGCGTCGACCCTGGAATCCGTGCCGTACCAGAAGCCCGTGGTGGTGTTCGTCACCTCGGTCGTCATGGTGACAATGCTAGACGCTCTAGTTAGTTTGTCTAGCGAGCGCGCCTCGTGGACGACCCCGCAACACCCGTGACGCGGTCCGGAAACACTCCCGCAACGCCCGCTCGGTACCGTCGCCGCATGCAGGAGCCGACGTGCTGAGCCGACTCGCGGGGAGCGTGTTCCACGTCGGGAGCGCGGTGGAGCGGGCGGACGTCGTCGCCCGGATGCTCGACGTGTACGTCGCCCGCCCGGACCCGGCGTCGGGCCACGAGGACGCCGCCGTGTCCGCAGCGCTGCGGTCGGTGCTCGGCGCGGTCCCCTCGACGCGCCGGCAGGACCGGACGACCTCGATCGACTCGTTGGCGCTCGACCGGCACGAACCGGCCTCGATCGCCCACGCGGTCGGTGTCGCGCGGGACCACGCGCGGCGTGCCCGCGAGGTCGTCTCCACCGAGCTCTGGGACTGCCTCGACGTCACCCGGTCGCGGATGCCCCGCAAGGTCGCGGTCGACCGGGCGCACGAGTTCCTCGGGTGGGTCCGGGAGCGCAGTGCCCTCGCGGTCGGTGTGGTCGAGGGGGACGCCAGCCGCGACCAGGTGTGGGAGTTCTTCACCCTGGGCCGGTCCCTGCTCCGCTGCGGTCTGACCGCTCGGCTGCTCGGGTCGTCGCTCGTCGACGCGTCCTCGTCGTCCTCGTGGCAGACCGCACTCCGGGCATGCGGTGCGGGCGAGGCCTTCCGCCGCGGCCGCGACCACGGGACCGAGGCCGAGGACGCCGCGCACTTCCTGCTGCACGACCAGCACAGTCCGCGCTCGCTCGCGTTCCTGGCGGCACGTGCCGACGACTGCCTGACCGACGTCGCGCCCGACTGCGTCGCGGACGAGGTGGACGCCTTCCGCGCCGCCCGCTCGTCGCTCGGACGGGTCGACGTGGCGGCCCCTGCCGACCTCCGCGCGGTCGCCGACCGGCTCGCCGGTGCCGTCGGCGCGGTCGTCGCGGCACTCGACGCGCGGGTCTTCGCGGTCGCGGCGCCCACCCACTGATCCCGCCGCCGACCCGGGTCCGAGCGGGCCGGATCGGCGGATCGACGTGCGCACCGCGGTGGAGCCGCGCACGATGCGGACGGGAGGCGCGTGGCGGCGCCGCACCGCGCCTCCCGTCCGGCGGATGCCAGCCCGCCGCCGCCTCGCCCCGTCGTGCGTCAGACCGCGCTCGAGCGGTCGGCCACCGCCTCGTCGCGCTCCAGGTCGCGCCGCAGTGCCGTGGACGCGCCGGGCGACCCGACGACGGGCACCGCGTGCGTCACGGCGAGGTGCAGGCGCGCGTCGGCGTCGTACCGGAGCCGCAGGTGCTCCCAGCGCACGAGCCAGACGAGGGCGATCGCGAGGGCGACGAACCCCGAGGTGGCGCCGACGCCGATCGCCCACCGCGGACCCCAGGCGTCCGCGACCGCACCGACGATCGGAGCGCCGATGGGGGTCCCGCCGGCGAAGATCGCCATGTAGAGCGCCATCACCCGGCCGCGCATGGCGGGCTTCGTCGTGGTCTGGACGAGCGCGTTCGCGGTGGTCATGAAGGTCAGCGACGCCAGGCCGACGAAGACGAGCACGATCGCGAAGGTCCAGTAGGTCGGGGCCAGCGCCGCCGCGGTGCACGCCACGCCGAACCCGGCGGACGCGACCACGAGGGTGCGCATCCGGGGGCGGTCGCGCCGAGCGGACAGCAGTGCACCGGCGACCGAGCCGATCGCCATCACCGAGTTGAGCAGGCCGAACTCGCTGGCGCCCTTGCCGAACTCGACGCGTGCCATCGTCGAGGTGAAGATCGGGAAGTTCACGCCGAACGTACCGACCACGAAGATCATGCACAGCACCACGACGATGTCCGGCCGGGTGCGGACGTAGCGGAAGCCCGCGACGATCTGCCCCTTGCCGCGCTCCGCCCGGACGCGCTCGGCGAGCTGCGCGGGGTCGACGAACCGCAGCGCGAGCAGGACGGCCAGGAACGACCCCGCGTTGATGACGAACACCCATCCGGTGCCGATCACGGCGATGAGCACGCCGGCGACCGCGGGGCCGACCAGCCGTGCGGCGTTGAACGACGCGGAGTTGAGCGCCACGGCGTTCGCCACGTGCTCGCCCTGCACGACGTCGGAGACGAAGGCCTGGCGGATCGGGGTGTCGAACGCGGCGACGATGCCGAGCGCGAGGGCGAAGCCGTACAGCGACCAGAGCGTCGCGGTGTCGGTGAGCACCATGATCCCGAGGCCGAGCCCGAGCGCGCCCATCAGCCCCTGCGTGAGCATGAGCATCTTCCGTCGGTCGAAGCGGTCCGCAGCCAGGCCGGTGAGGGGGAGCAGGAGCAGCTGCGGCCCGAACTGCAGCGCCATGGTGATGCCGACCGCGATCGCGTCGTTGTCGGAGAGCTTGGTCAGGACGAGCCAGTCCTGGGCGGTGCGCTGCATCCACGTGCCGACGTTGGACACGAGGGCACCGGCGAACCAGATGCGGTAGTTGCGGGCGGACAGGGATCGGAACATGGCGCTCACTGCTGGGCCAGCCTCCTCATGATCTCGGTGGCGTCGGCCAGGGTGCGGCGCTCCTGGTCGGACAGTGCGGTGAGCCGTGGGGAGAGCCAGTCGTCGCGGCGGCGCCGGGTCTCCTCGACGAAGGCGGAGCCGGCGGGTGTGGCGGCGAGCAGGACCTTGCGGCGGTCGTCGCCGTGGTCGTCCTTCGACACGAGACCGCGGTCGACGAGCACCGCGACCGACTTCGTCATGCTCGGCGGGGTGACGCCGTCCTGGCGGCTCAGTTCGGCGAGCGTCATGGCCCCGTCGCGGTGCAGTCGGGCGAGGGCGGAGAACTGCCCGTCGGTCATGCTCGCGTCGGCCTTCTGCGCGCGGAGCGTCCGCGACAGCCGGTTGACGGCGATGCGGAGGTCGGTGGCGAGGGAGGTGTCGGGCACGATCGCCAGCCTAACTCATTAGTTCGGTGAACGAACTGGGTGTGCACGGGTGTACGCTCGTAGAGCAACAGGTGTTGCTTTCAGCACGTTCGACGAGGTCGTCGAGGAAGAAGGAGAACATGTCCGAGTTCGAGGGCAGGGTCGCGATCGTCACCGGTGGCGGCAGTGGCATCGGCGAGGCCGTCGCGAAGGAGCTCGCGGCCGCGGGTGCGTCGGTCGTCGTCACCGACATCAAGCTCGACGCCGCCCAGCGCGTGGTGTCCGAGATCGAGGGTGCCGGTGGCACGGCCTCGGCGTTCGAGGCCAACTCCGCGGTCGCCGCGGACAACGAGCGCATGGTGCAGCACGCCGTCGACACGTACGGCGCCCTGCACCTCGCCGTGAACAACGCCGGCATCGGTGCCGCGCCGAAGCCGATCGGCGAGTACGACGTCGAGGCGTGGGACCGCGTGCGTGCGGTCGACCTCGACGGCGTGTTCTACGGGCTCCGCTACGAGATCCCGGCGATCCTGTCCGCGGGCGGCGGTGCGATCGTGAACATGGCGTCCGTCCTCGGGTCGGTCGGCATCGCCCAGAACGCCGCCTACGTCGCGTCGAAGCACGCGCTCGTCGGTCTGACCAAGGTCGCGGCGCTCGAGTACACCGCCCAGGGCGTCCGCACGAACGCGGTCGGCCCGGGCTTCATCGACACCCCGCTGGTCCGCTCGTCGCTGTCCGCCGACGAGCTCGCGGCGCTCGAGGGCGAGCACGCCGCGAAGCGCCTCGGCACCGACGCCGAGGTTGCGGCGCTCGTGCTGTTCCTGCTCAGCGACAAGGCGTCGTTCATCAGCGGCAGCTACCACCTGGTCGACGGCGGGTACAGCGCGCACTGACCGCGGTCGGGCGTGCCGGGTCGATCCGCATTGGCCAGGTCGCGTCGCACGTCCCGGGTCGCTCCGGGCGTACCTGGTCGGTCCGGGCGTGCCTGACGGGAACGTGCCTCCCCGGTCGCGTTGCGCGTGCCGGGTAGGAGCGGGCGTACCTGGTGGGAACGGGCGTAGCTGGTCAGCACGATCGACCGGGTACGCCCGTTTCCGCTTTCCATCGCAGGCGTTATTGGAAAGAACGGGCGGACGGGAGGCGCGGCGCAGCTCGAGCGCGCAGCCTCGCCAGCATGGACGCTCCGAGCCTCGCATCGCGCAGGGCCCTCCGGGTCGCTTCGGGCGTACCGGGTGGGAACGGGCGTCCCTGGTCAGCACAGTCGACCAGGTACGCCCGTTCCCGCTCTCCATCGCGGGCGTGATGGGAAGGAACGGGCGGACGGGAGGCGCGACCAGCGTCCCCGACGGCGGGAACGCTGGTCGCGCCTCCCGTCCGGCGTGCGCTCGCGTCGAGCGCTCAGGCCGCGTCGGGACCGAGGATCGCGTCGTGGGGGAGCAGGGCGTGCACGCCCCACGTGCGGTTCGCCACCTGCGTCACCCGCATGCTGACCGCCACGCTGGCCATCGCCAGCGCCTCGGCGCGGGAGATGCCGTGCGATCCCGCGATCCAGTCGACCATCCGGTCGAGGGCCGTCGTCGTGGCGGCGTTGAGGTCCGCGTCGAACCCGAACGTGATCCTCCCGGCGGGAGTGTCGGCGTGGATGCCCGCGACCGGGGCGTCGTCGAGGAGCGAGAGCGTCATCGTGGTCGTCATGCCGCACTCGACCGCGGTGCCCGAGACCTCGCCGTCGCCCTGCGCCGCGTGGCCGTCGCCGACGGACAGCAGGGCGTCCGGCACGGTCACCGGCAGGTACAGCGTCGCGCCGGCGACGAGCTCGCGGCAGTCGATGTTGCCGCCGCCCACCGCCCGGGGCGGGATCGTCGAGTGCTCGCCGGTCGGCTCCGGCGGGAGTCCGACGACCCCGAGGAACGGTGCCGTCCGGACGCCGAGCCCGAGCTGGTTGCGGGCGACGCCGGTGGCCGCGTCGACGTCCCAGAGCAGTGGGCCGCGGGACGTCGGGTCCGCGAGCCCGAGCGCGCGGTTCAGCTCGGTGTCGACACCGCCGGAGCCGGTGTAGCCCCAGTCGTCCGGCACCAGGGCGTCGAAGCGGACGGCGAGGACCTGTCCCGGCCGGGCGCCCGTGACGGCGATCGGGCCGACCAGGCAGTGTCCACGCCGTGGGTCGACGAGGGTGGGGGCGTCGGCGCCCGGGGACGCCTGCCGCTCGGTGTAGCCGGCGGCGCTCAGGGTCCGGACCGTCACCGTGTCACCGTCGTCGACGCGGAGCACGGGCTCGCGTTCGGCGGTGAGGACGTCGATGGCGGTGTCGAGCGAGGCGTCGATGCGGTGGGAGGTCACCCGTCGATCCTCGCAGGACACCGCCCGTGACGGGCAGGCGGTCAGTGGAACTGCGGGATCGTCAGCCAGATGCCGTACAGGACGGCTGCGACGCAGAACGCGAAGCACACCACGGCGCCGACGATCGCGGCCGGCGGCGTGTGCCCGGACCGCGGAGTCTCGTCGCGGTACTCGGTGCGTTCGCCCCCGGCGTCGACCGGTTGCCCCGTCCCGAGCAGCCGCAGCCCGAGCGTGTAGACGAGCACCACGCCGACGGCGGCGACGAAGCCGACGCCCGCGACGATGCCGATGCTGCTGAGGTCGATGTCCACGGTGCCTCCTAGGCGGAGACCGGCTCGGCGGCCGGCTGCTCGTCGTTGACGGTGTCCTTCGTGATCGGCTTCCGCCGCGCGAGGAGGAAGAAGCCGAGGCCGCCGCCCAGGGCGAGCACGGCCACGACCACCAGACCGATGGTGCTCGTCGAGGCGACGAGGGTGGCGAGCGCGCCGACCACGGCGGCGGCCGGCAGCGTGATCACCCAGGCGACGACGATGCGTCCGACGACCGACCAGTGCACGTCGGCGAGCTTCTTGCCGAGGCCCGAGCCGATCACCGAGCCGCTCGTGACGTGGGTCGTCGACAGGGCGAAGCCGAGGTGCGACGACACGAGGATCGTCGCCGCCGAGCTGGTCTCCGCGGCGAAGCCCTGCGGCGACTGCACGTCCGAGATCTTCTTGCCGACGGTGCGCATGATCCGCCACCCGCCGGTGTACGTGCCGAGGCCGATCGCGAGGCCGCAGGCCAGGATCACCCAGAGCGCCGGACCCGTGCCCGAGGGCTGGTAGTTCGCCGCGATGAGCGTCAGGGTGATGACGCCCATGGTCTTCTGCGCGTCGTTGGTACCGTGCGCGAGCGAGACCAGCGACGCCGAGATCGTCTGCCCGTGTCGGAAGCCGGTCGCGGCGCCGTGGGTCGTGGCGTTCTTCGTCAGCGAGTACGCCAGGTACGTCGCCACGAGGGCGATCACCCCGGCGATCACGGGGGAGAGCAGCGCGGGGAGGACGACCTTCGACACCACCGTCGCCCAGTCGACCGAGTTCAGCCCGGCGCCGATGATCGACGCGCCGATCAGGCCGCCGAACAGCGCGTGCGTGGACGACGACGGCAGGCCGAAGTACCAGGTGGCGAGGTTCCAGAGCACCGCGCCGACGAGTCCCGCGAAGATCATGGTCGGACTGATCTGGATGCCGTCCTGGCCCTCGCGGATGATGCCCTGCGAGACCGTCTTCGCGACCTCGGTGGACAGGAACGCGCCGACCACGTTGAGGACGGCGGAGATGAGCACGGCGGTCCGGGGCTTCAGGGCTCCGGTGGCGACCGAGGTGGCCATGGCGTTCGCGGTGTCGTGGAAGCCGTTCGTGAAGTCGAACACGAGGGCAACGACGATCACCAGCACGACGGTGACGAGGACGTCCATGGCGGCGACGCTAGGCCCGCCCCGGACCCGCTGCGTGAACGCCGGGTGAACACGTCCGCGGGGTCGTCCGTCTGTCAGGATGCAGGGGTGCCGACCTTCTCCGCAGCCCGAGGGGACTCCTCGTTCACCGACGCGCACGGCGTCGAGATCGTCTACTCGACCTGGCGCGCGGCCAGACCGAGGGCCATCGTGCAGATCGCGCACGGGGTCGGCGAGCACGGCGTGCGGTACGAGCCCCTCGCGCAGGACCTCGTCCGCGCCGGCTACACCGTGTACGCCAACGACCACCGTGGTCACGGACGGACCGGACTCGGACAGTGGGACGGCGACCACACGAAGCTCGGGCGGCTCGGCCCCGGGGGTCTGCGGGCGGCCATCGCCGCCGTCGAGCAGATGACCGCGGTCGCCCGAGAGCAGGACCCCGGCATCCCGCTCGTGCTGCTCGGGCACTCGTGGGGGTCCCTCATGGCGCAGCACATCGTGAACACCTCGTCCGAGGCGTACGACGGGGTCGTCCTGTCCGCCACGGCCTACCGGCTCCCCGGCTGGATGAACAGCGGCGACCTGAACGCCCGGCACGCGGGGTCGGGGCCGACGAAGCACGAGTGGATCAGTCGCGACCGGGCGGTCGTCGACGCGATCGCCGCCGACCCGCTGGTCGTCGAGGCGGACGTCATCAAGCTGTTCGGTGTCCGTGACGCGCTCCGGTTGCTCGGGGTCCCGAGGCGGGCGATCCCGCACGACCTGCCCGTGCTCCTGCAGGTCGGGTCCGACGACACCCTCGGCGGGCCGCGGTCGATCGAGCGGCTCGCGGCGGCGTACCGCCGGCGTGGCGGGCTGTCGGACGTGCAGGTGCACGCCTACGAGGGGGCGCGGCACGAGGTCTACAACGAGACCAACCGCGACGAGGTCATCGCCGATCTGATTGCGTGGCTCGACCGCCACGTGGGTCGCTGACGCGGGTCGTCTCTCCGGATCGGGTTGGTCGCATCGAACCACAGATCCGACATCGAACCAGGAGCGGCGGGCGGTTCGACGTCGGTTCCGTGGTTCGGTCCGCACGTCGGTGACCAGCGTCACCACAGGTCGGACGGGAGGCGCGTGGGGGCGCCGCCACGCGCCTCCCGTCCGCCACGGCGTAGGCTCGTGCCGTGCACGGTGAGTACAAGGTCCCCGGAGGCAAGCTGGTCGTCGTCGACCTCGAGGTCGTCGACGGGAGCATCCGCGAGTTCCGTCTGGCGGGAGACTTCTTCCTCGAACCGGACGACGCGCTGCCGCTCATCGACCAGGCCGTGGACGGCCTGCCCGCGACCACGGACGCAGCCGGCATCGCCGCCGCCGTCCGGGGCGCACTGCCCGAGGGTGCCGTGCTGCTCGGCTTCACGCCCGAGTCCGTCGGCGTCGCCGTCCGTCGTGCACTCTCGCGAGCGTCGACGTGGCAGGAGTACGACTGGGAGATCGTCCACGAGGGCCCTGTCAGCCCCAACGAGCACCTCGCGCTCGACCAGGTCCTGACCGAGGAGGTCGGCGCCGGTCGCCGTGGCCCGACGCTGCGCATCTGGGAGTGGGACCAGCCGGCCGTCGTCATCGGGTCGTTCCAGTCGCTCAAGAACGAGGTCGACGCGGAGGGTGCCGCGAAGTACGGCGTCGAGGTCGTGCGCCGCATCTCCGGTGGCGGCGCGATGTTCATGGACGCCGGGGCCATCATCACGTACTCGCTGTACGTGCCGACCGACCTCGTGCAGGGCATGACCTTCGCGGACTCCTACGCGTACCTCGACGAGTGGGTGATCGAGGCGCTGAAGTCGCTCGGCATCGAGGCGTACTACCAGCCGCTCAACGACATCGCCTCGGCGAGCGGGAAGATCGGCGGCGCGGCGCAGAAGCGGCTCGGGACCGGTGCGCTGCTGCACCACGTGACGATGAGCTACGACATGGACGGCCAGAAGATGGTCGAGGTCCTGCGCATCGGACGCGAGAAGATGAGCGACAAGGGCACGACCTCGGCGGCGAAGCGCGTCGACCCGCTGCGCTCGCAGACCGGGCTCGCGCGGGCGGAGATCATCGATCGGTTGATCGGTACGTTCACGTCGATGTACGGGGCGCACGAGGGGCACGTGACCGAGGCCGAGCGGGCCCGGGCGCGGGAGCTCGTGGCGACGAAGTTCGCGACGCAGGAGTGGCTCGAGCGGGTGCCCTGATCGGGGAGGGGCGTCCGCTGGCGGGTGCCCCCTAGGCTCGGCGCGTGCGATGCGCCCCTCGTCTCCTGTCCGTCGCCGCCGCCGCGGTGGTCGTCGTGTCCACCGCTACCGCCTGCTCGGGCGGCTCGGCGGACGACGCATCCACCTCGGAGGCAGCGCTCTCGCGGTGGTCCTCGCTGATGGGGACCGCACTGCTCGACGAGGAGCACGGCCAGGGCGGAGCCGGCGGCGAAGGAGCGGGAGGCGCTGGCCTCGGATCGGTGCCGGCGGGCGCGTGGGACCTGCTCGTCGCCTGCAACGGCGCCGACGGGTGGTCCTTCCGGGTCGAATCGGGACCGGACGGCGGCGACACCCTCGCCCGGAGCGACGTGCCGTGCGGAGCGACCGAACGGCTGTCCGTGACGGTGCCGGAGAGCGGCGGATTGACCGTGCGGGCGCACCCGCTCAGGACCGCGCCGGAGGCGGTACGTCGTGGAGACGTGCCGGTCCACTGGTACGTCGCGGTCGTGCCGGAGGGGTTCGAGCCGGAGTCGCGGTCCTACGGGCTGGGCTGATCGTCGGGCTCGTCGGGGTACCGCGTGCCGAGGTCCCGGTCTGCGTCGTCCAGCACGTCGCCATCCTGGCACGCAGCAGTGACGGCGGCCCGGGAGGGGGGACCCGGACCGCCGCGGAGACGAGTCTCGGTGGCGTTCCCATGAACCAGCCGTGCAGATCGCGAGGATCATCCGCGCGGCGGAGGTGGTCGCCGGGTGACTGACGTAGCGTCGGGACCGTGAACTGGTTGATCCTCCTGGGGGCGGTGGCCGCAGCGGCCGTCGTGATGTGGGTCGCCGATCGCGTGGGGTGGATCGACCTGTCGAACAAGGCCACACGCAGCGGCGGATCCGGTGGTGTCGTGTCGATGATGGACGAGGTGTTCGCACCGACCCGTCACGAGGCGCAGGCCGAGTACGAGC
The DNA here is from genome assembly GCF_903970945.1 of Curtobacterium sp. ME26. Taxonomy (NCBI): domain Bacteria; kingdom Bacillati; phylum Actinomycetota; class Actinomycetes; order Micrococcales; family Microbacteriaceae; genus Curtobacterium; species Curtobacterium sp. ME26. The sequence goes on along the minus strand of NZ_CAJCKG010000028.1, from coordinate 1,906 downwards.
GGCAGGCACGCCTGCCGCACCAGGCCCCGACACCCGCCGACGACGACCACGACCTGCTGAGCGGGAACGTGCTCATCCGGGTGCCGTCGGTCCGAGGCGCCGGTCGGCACGAGGCCCGACCGGGCACGCTCGACCGCACGTACTGACCGCGCGCGGACGCGGACGGCAAGCTTGGGTGCTGCCGTCGTGTCAGCGCGTCGTGAGCTCCTGGTAGTCGGGGTGGCGCTCGATCCACGCGTGCACGTAGCTGCAGAGCGGGACGACGCGCAGCGAGCCCTCGCGGACGTCGTCGAGTGCGTGCTGGACGAGGATCGACGCGTGGCCACCGCCGCGGTGTGCGGGGTCGACCTCGGTGTGGGTGAAGCGGATCTCGTCGCCGTCGACCTCGTACGCCGCGAAGCCGATGACCTCGCCGTCCTCGACCAGGGAGTACTGCTGTGCGTCGGTGTCGTTGCGGACCTCGGGTGATGCCATGACGACGACCGTACGCCGTGCCCCCGGAGAGCGTCGTGGACGGCGCCGGTCCCCGAACGCGGGGCGGTGACACGCTCCCGATCCGCACTACTCTCGCCCCGTGCACGATGCAACACCGCCCCTGCGCTTCCGGACGCCGCCCGGCTGGCCCACGCCGTCGTCCGAGTGGGTCGACCTGTTCCAGGGGGCCGAGCCCGACGCCGGCTGGCGGCCGATCGAGGACATCCCGCCCGCTCCGTCCCGCTGGCGGTTCTGGGCGCCGACGCGAGCGCTGCACCGCCGCGTGCCCCGCGCCGCCCGGGTGGTGCCGGTCGTCGGCGCCGCGATCGCGCTCGCGTCGTTCGTCGCCGTGGTCGTCCTCTGGGCCGTCGGCGGACCGGCGGTCCTGGCACTGGCCCCGGTGGTCGCCGGCATCGCGCTCTGGGTGATCGGGGCGTCCCGGTACGCCGATCGGCTCGCCGAGGCCCTGCACGCGGTGCGTGCCGAGGCGTCGGTCCGGCGGGCCACCGAGCTCCCCGCCCGTGCCGCCGCGGTCTTCCCGGGCGCCGATCCGGCGGACGCATCGGCAGGGTGGGACGCCCGCGGCTGGGCCGTGCCCGGCGCGCGACCCTTCGTCGCGGGGCCGCCGTCGCGGTCCGGCACCCGGACACAGCGGGCGCTCGTCGCCGTCACGGCCGGGGTCGCCGGGCTCGTCCTCGCGACCGGGGCCTCCGTCTCGCTCCTCCCGCTCGTGCCGGCGGTCGAGGAGGGCGCAGCCCGCGCGCTCACGGGCGTCGAACCGGGGTCTCCGTGGTCGGTCGAGGGCGACGACGAGGACACCGCGCAGCCCGAGTGGACGTCCGACGACGGCAGCATCGAGGCGTGGTGGCTCGCGGGCGACGACGAGTGGGAGGGCACCTGTGACCTGACGCCCGATGACGCCGGTTGCGACGCGTACGAGATCGACAGCGACCGGACCTGCACGGCGGTCGTGACGGTCGGGTTCTTCGCGTCCCTGGACGACGCCCGACCGAGCCGTGTCGAGGAGCGAACGGTGTCGATCACGGAGGGCGTGCCGCTCGTCCTGGTCGAGAACCACGACGAGGACACGTCGAGCATCGGCGACGTGTCCTGCGCGTCCGACGACGACCCGCACGCGGACCGCATCGCGGCGACGCAGGGGGCCGACGCGGACACGGATGCCGAACGGCCCGCGGGTTGCGCGACCACGGACTGTGTCGCCTTCGCGGTGCGTTCGTCCACCGACTGCGCGGACGCGGCCGTGGAGTTCCGCGTCGGGGCCGAGGTCGGCTCGATCGGTGCGCCGCACGACGTGGTCGTCATGACCCCGCTGCTCGCCGGGCAGCCGACGGACGTCTTCGTCGGCGGCACGACGTACGCGTCCGACGTCACCCCGGGTGGCGTCACCTGCCGAGCGGGCACCGAGGACGAC
>NZ_CAJCKG010000027.1:0-40978 GCF_903970945.1 Curtobacterium sp. ME26 | reverse complement strand
GATTGATCTCGGATCCTGCAAAGTCAGGCGCGCCGGAATCCGCTTTGTTCTTTTTTGTTAAGAGCAGAGCCCGCTGAAGTGATTCATGCGGGGTGAGGGGGGGTTTGGTCTGCGCTTCCTGATTTCGTCGCGGGTCTGGCCAAAGGCCCGCCGTCGAGGCGCCGGCGCCCGCCGCTGCCCAGGCTCCGGCCGAGGGCCAGCCGGCCGACGCCGCCGGCCCCGCCTACGCCACCCCGGCGGAGGACGTCTCGAAGGACGCCGCACCGGTCGCGGCCCCGGCGAACGCCGAGTAGGACCCGGCAGCACCACACAGCCGACACGACGGCCGTCGCCCCCGCGTGGGGCGGCGGCCGTCGTCGCGTCGGTAGGCTGTTGCGGCCCGCCCCCGTGGCCCAACCGGTAGAGGCACGCGACTTAAAATCGCCGAGTTGTGGGTTCGAGTCCCACCGGGGGTACCTGCGAGACTCGTGTCCGCGGACGCTTTCGCGGTCCGAGTCCCGCGAACGTGTCCGCGGAGCCGAGCCTCGCGAAAGCGGCACGGGGGCCACCGCGGGAGCGGACCACTCCGGCGAGCACCTACGATCGTCCTCGTGGTCGGACTCGGTAGCGCCCTCGCGAACCTGCGCAACGCGCTCAACCGTCCCGAGGCGCACGTCGAGGTCGTCGACGGCGAGACGGTCCCCGTCGGCATGCTGCTCGGCACCCTCGGCGCCCTGCTGCTCGACGCCGGCAGCTCCGTCACCGACGTGCGGTCCGCGCTCGAGAAGGCCCGCGACGCCGCCGGGGTCGGCCCCACGCTCGCCGTCGGCGTGCTCCCCGCGCTCGTCATGGTGAGCGAGGTCGCGACCGGGTCCGCGACGATCGTGAACGCCGAGGGCGTCGAACTCTCGTCGCGCCAGGCGGCCCGCGCGAACCGCTTGGTGCTCGGCCTGGAGCGCGGGTCGATCGCCCTCGCCGAGATCCCGGCGCGCGTCCGGGCGATCCGCGCCGGCACCGTGCCGCCGCCGGCCCCGCCGTGGATCACCGGGAACGCCCTGACCTCGGTCGGACTCGCCGTCGTCTTCCGCTGCCCGTGGTGGGCGATCGTCCTCGCGCTCGTCGTCGGCGCCCTCGTCGGTGTGCTCAGCCTGCTGCTCCGCCGGTTCCGCGAGGCCGTCGCCATCATCCCGTTCCTCGCGGCCTTCATGTCGACGACGGTCGTCGGCCTGGTCGCCGCCGGCACCGGGTTCGACCACGTCCCGCTCTTCGCCGTCTGCGCCCCCGTGGCGGTGTTCGTGCCGGGTGCGCTCATCACGAACGCCCTGCTCGAGCTCACCGCCGCCGACATCGTCACCGGGGCCTCCCGTCTGGTGCAGGGCCTCATCATGCTCGGCTTCATGGCCGCGGGCATCGCCGCCGGCAGCGCGCTGACCGGTCTCCGGGTCGACCCGTCCTCGGCGGCGCTCGTCGGCGAGGTCGCCGGTGTCGGCACACTGCGCGGCGGGTGGGAGGCCGTGCCGTCCTACTGGGTGTCGTGGGTGGCCGTGGTCGGCCTGGCGGTGGGTCTCGGCCTGGTCTTCCGCTCCGGTTGGCGGCTGACGCTCGTGTCCGTCGCGGTGATGGTCAGCGCCTACGCCGTCGTGAGCGGGACGACGCCGCTCTGGGGCAGCGTCGTGGCGACCGGCGCGGCGGCGGCCCTGCTCTTCGTCGCGACGCGGCTCCTCGAACGGCTCGTGCCGGTGGTCCCCGCGACGGTGTCGTTCTTCCCCGCGTTCCTGCTGCTCGTGCCCGGCACCGTCGGGCTGGTCGCCGTGGCCACCTTCGACCCGGTCGCGCTCGGGACACCGCTCGCGACCTTCGTCAGCCTGTGCATCGGCACGAAGATCGGCGGGCTGCTGCCGGGCCTGTTCCGACGGGGCGTGCCGCACCGGACGCAGGCGCACGCCGCCGGGTGACCACCTGACGGACGGGAGGCGCGTGGGGACCCCGACACGCGCCTCCCGTCCGTGTGGTCAGTGGCGGGAGGTCGTCGGCCGGCCCCGGCTGAGCCAGGCCCAGCAGAGTGCGCCCCCTGCCGCGCAGAGCGCGGCGGCCACGGCGACCTCCGTCGGCGAGGGCGCGACGGGGGCGGGACCGGCGACGACCGCGGCGAGGGCGACCGCGGCCACCGTCAGGCCGACGTAGCGGGCGCGGGCGCCCGCTACGAGGACGGCGCCCGCCGAACGCGGTACCGGGAGCAGGGTGGCGACGAGCGCGCCGACGGCACCGACGCAGAGGGTGGTCGCGAACTCCGCGACGAGGGCCGACCAGAACCCCGAGCCGGACGGCACCGAGTGCAGTGCCCAGCCGAGCGCCGCGACCACGAGCAGGCCGACCGACCGGGCCGTGGCGACCCGGACGCCGGACGCGAGGGTCGACCCGAGGCGGAGCGCGCCCGTGTCCGCTCCCGGTCGGCCGACGGGGACGAGGACCGCCCCGACCACGAGGGCGGGGGAGAGGTCACCGAGCCGGGTCACGCCGCACGCGACCAGGGCCGCGACGACGAGCCACGGCGAGACCCGGAAGCCGACCGACGCCCGGTCGGCACCCGCCGCCCACCGTGTGGCGAGCACGACGACCGCCGTCGTGACCGCCGCGCCCAGGAGGACGGCGACCGCCAGGCGGACGTACCGGGCCTCGAACGAGGCGCCGACCGCGAGGAGCGTCGACACCCCGACGACGCCGACCCCGATCGCGACGGCGGCCCAGGTGGGCAGCACGTCGTCGCCGAGCCGTCGCTCGGCGCGGGACCGGTTGCGCCCGAGGAGTCCGGTGAACGGGTTGCGGAGCCGACCGCGCACGGACGCCCCGACGAGGGCGAGCGGCGCGGCGACGAGGAGGAGGAAGGCCGCGGCGACGCCGGTGGCGAGGAGGACGGTGCCCCACGAGAAGGACGCCTGGATCGTGGGGACGCCGCGGTCGTACGCCGTCGAGGCCGTCCAGTCGCCCGCGGGTCCGGACCAGTCGGGGGCACCGCGCTGGCCGTCGCCCGTGGTGCCGCCGGTCGTGCCGCCGCCCGTGGTGCCGCCGCCGTGCGCGCTCCCGCCGCCGGTGCCGGTGCCGCTCGCTCCGGCCCCGGGGGTGGCGCCCGCGCTGCCGTCGGTGCCGCCGGGTCCGGCGCCCGGGGTCGTCCCGGAGGCCGACGGGCTCGGGACCCCGCTGCCGCCGCCGCCGGGAGTGGCGGACGGTCCGTCCGTCGGCTGGGCGCTCCGCCCGGGCAGCAGGACGCGGACACCGGTCGAGGACCGCGAGGCGTTGCCCGCAGCGTCCTGCTGGACGGCGGTCACGGTGTGCATGCCCGCGGCCACGGTCGACCCGGTGGTCGTGCAGGCCCAGCGGCCGTCCGGGCCGACGTCGCTCCGGCACACCGGTGCCCGGTCGAGGTAGGCGGTGAGCACCGCGCCCGCCTCGCCGGTGCCCCGCACGACGAAGGGCTGCGACGGCACCCGTTCGCCCGTTCCCGGTGCGGTGACGACCGGAGCAGCCGGGGCCGTGCGGTCGAGCAGGACGGTCCGGGGTGCCGACGCCGCACTGCGGAGGTCCGAGCGGAACCCGTCGGCCGTGCTGGCCGTCTGCACCGCGGACACCGTGTGCCGGCCGTCGCGACCCGTGATCGCGACCGTCCACCGACCGTCCGGGCCGACCGTCGTCGTGCGGTCGCCGGCGCTCCCCGCCACCGACACCGAGACCGAGGCGCCCGGGAAGCCGGTGCCGGAGACCGGCCCGATCGTCGGACGGTCCGTCGTGACCGACGGTGGCACGACGACGTCCGAGGCGGGAGCGCTCGACGAGCCGAGTGCCGGGTCGCTGCCGTCCGTCACGGTGAAGACCTGCTGCGGACCGGAGCGGACGGTCGCGATGCACGACCACGCGCCGGAGGCCGGCACGGTCGCGGTGCACCCGGTCGATCCGGTCGCCGCCGGCCCGGCGACGCGGACGCGGTGGCCGGGGGTCCCGCGACCGTGCAGGCGCACGGTCGCGGTCGTGACGTCGCCGGGGTCGGCGATGGTCGGTCGGACGGCGGGACGGTCGGAGGGCAGGGGCGTCGGGGTCCCCGTGCCGGGCGGCAGGGTGCCGAACTGCGGGAACGTCGTCGGCGACGGGACCGGCGTGGTCGTCGCGGCGGCAGCGGACGCGCTCGGCGCGCCGAGCAGGACGGTGAGGACCACGGGCAGCACGGCGGCCAGGGCCGCGGCCAGGGCACCGGCACCGCGGACCGACCGACGCGTCGACGTCCGGGGTCGCCGGACGCGGCCGTCCGCGACGGCCCCCTCGTCCACGTTGTCCCCGAGCGTGTTCACCGGCTCCATCCCACGCGATCTCGCCGCGATGGTCAATCCACCACACGGATGATGTGTCCGCAGACCGACGTGGCCGGGCGGCGACCGGACGAGCGGTGGGCATCACTCGGGAATCACCCGTGAACCCCCGCCCACGGCAGGGACGACCCGGTCGGCCTCGGTAGGATCGTGCCCGGCCGTCCGACGGCCACGCACCGGCTGCGGTCCTCCCGCGTCGGACCCGACGCGCGAAGGAGAACGCCCCGATGGACACCGGACTCGTCACGACGCTGATCGTCGTCGGAGTGGTGGTGGTCCTGCTCGTCGTGGTCGGGATCTACCTCTGGGTGACCTACAACTCGCTCGTCACGCTGAAGGTGCGCGTGGACGAGGCCTGGAGCGACATCTCGGTGCAGCTCAAGCGCCGTGCCGACCTCATCCCGACGATCGTCGACACGGTCAAGGGGTACGCGACGCACGAGAAGTCCGTCTTCGACGACGTGACGAAGGCCCGGTCCGAGACCCTGACCGCGGGCGACGCCGGGAGCGCGTCCGCCGCCGAGGGGCACATGCAGAAGGCGTTGAAGAGCGTGTTCGCGGTGGCCGAGGGCTACCCGCAGCTGCAGTCCAGCCAGAACTTCCTGCAGCTGCAGTCCGAGCTCGTCGACACCGAGGACAAGATCCAGGCGGCCCGACGCTTCTACAACGGCGGGGTGCGCGAGCTGAACACGAAGATCCGCGTCTTCCCGAACTCGACCTTCGCCAAGAGCAAGGGCTTCACCGAGGCAACGTTCTTCGAGTCCGCCGAACCGGCGGCGATCGCCGAGCCGCCACGCGTGCAGTTCTGACCCCAGCGGCGTCGGGCTGACCCGTGTACAGCGCCATCGCGCGGAACAAGCGCAACACCGTCCTCATCGTCCTGGTGTTCCTGCTCGTGATCGGGGCCCTCGGGTTCCTGGGCGGGTACCTCGCCGGGAACGTCTCGATCGGCGTCGTCGTGCTCGTCGTGGCGATCGGCTACGCGGCGCTGCAGTACTTCACGGCGGCGCGACAGGCGACCGCGATCGCGGGCGGCGTCGAGGTGGACCGGACCACCGAACCACGACTCTGGCGGACCGTGGAGAACCTGGCCATCACGACCGGGACGCCGATGCCGCGGGTCTTCGTGGTCGACGACCCGGCACCGAACGCGTTCGCGACCGGGCGTGACCCGGAGCACGCCATCGTCGCGGCGACCACCGGACTCCTGGCACTGATGGACGACCGGGAGCTCGAGGGCGTCATGGCGCACGAGCTCGGGCACGTGCGGAACCACGACATCCGGGTCTCGACCATGGTGTTCGGGCTGGTGGTCGCCGTCGGGTTCATCGCGGACGTGCTGCTGCGCATCTCGGTGTTCAGCGGGCTGGCCGGACGTGGCCGGAACAACGACTCGGGCAGCAACAACCCCGTGCTCATCGTCGCCGGACTCGTCGCCGTGCTCGTGGCCCCGGTCGCGGCCGCGGCGGTGCAGGCCGCGGTCTCACGCCAGCGCGAGTACCTCGCCGACGCGACGGGTGCGATGACGACCCGGTACCCGGAGGGCCTGGCGAGTGCGCTCGAGAAGCTCGGCGCGTACGGCCGGCCGACCCGGACGCAGAACTCCTCGATGGCGCACCTGTGGATCGCCGATCCGATGCGCCCGGGCGTGATGGATCGGCTCTTCTCGACGCACCCGCCGCTGCCGGACCGGATCACGCGCCTGCGGAACAGCCTCGACCGCTTCTGACCGCGGCCCGGAACGCCCTCGTCCCAGCGAGACGCCCGCGTGACCGCGAGCCGCCGTCGGATGCCGCGGCGTGTCGGTGGGCGGAGGGCGTCCGGCGGACCGGAGGGCGTCTGACGGGGCCGGCCACGGGCCTCCAGGCCGACGTCAGGTGGCGACGTCGTCGGCGTCCGCGTCGGCTGCCGCTGGATCGTCGGCGGCCTCGTGCGGGACCAGCGCGACCCCGAGCGCTCCCGCGACCGCGGCGGCGGCGGTGCCCCGGTCGGTGACCTCGATCCCGTCGAGACCCTGCCACGCGGCCGCCCGTCGCAGCGTGACGGCGAGCCGCTCGGCGTCCAGGTGCTCGCCGGGCTCCTGCCAGGCCGTCCTGACCCGGAGCACGCCACGCTGCCGGTCGCTCTTCAGGTCGAGCCGTCCGGTCAGCCGGTCGTCCTGGAGCACGGGCAGCACGTAGTAGCCGAAGACCCGCTTCGGAGCCGGCGTGTAGATCTCGATCCGGTAGTGGAAGCCGAACATGCGTTCCGCGCGACGACGGAACCAGACGACGGGGTCGAACGGGCTGAGCACCGCGTCGGCGGTGACGTGGCGCGGGACCCGCGCACCGGCGTGCAGCCACGCCGGCTCGCGCCAGCCCTCGACGCGGACCGGCAACAGCTCGCCGCGGTCGACGAGCTCGGTGATCGCGGCGGCGGTGTCGTCCGACCGGAGCCGGAAGTGGTCGGCGAGGTCGGCGCGGGTGCCCACGCCGATCGCCCGCGTGGCGCGGCGCACGAGTTCGGTGATCGCGGTGTGGCGGTGGGGAGCGGTCTCGAGCGCACCGACCGGCAGCACCTGGTCGGGCAGGGCGTACACGCGCTCGAAGCCCGAGCGGCCGGCGCTGACGACCTCGCCCCAGCGGAACATCTGCTCCAGCCCGGTCTTGACGTCGCTCCACCCCCACCAGGGACCGCGTCGGACGTTCGCCTCGTGCTCGACGGCGCTCGCGGGCATCGGCCCCTCGGCGGCGAGCAGGGCCCGGAGCTCGCGCCGGACGCCGGCCGTGCGCTCGACCCCGGCGACCCGGTTCGGCCGTGCGTCCCGCTCGCGGTACGCGTCCATGCGCCAGCGGAAGAGCGGCAGGTCGGTCCGCGCGACGAACGCGGCCTCGTGCGCCCAGTACTCGGCGTACGGGCCGCGGCGGGTCAGGGTCAACCGGTCGAGGACGGCGCGGTCGTAGCCGCCGAGCCGCGCGAACAGGGGCAGGTAGTGGCTCCGCTCGAACACGTTGACGGAGTCGATCTGCAGCAGGCCGAGGCGTCCGATCGTGCTCGTCAGCGTCCTGGTGGCGACGGTGTCGGCGGGCGCGGCCCCGAACCCCTGCGCGGCCAGCGTGACACGGCGGGCCTCGGCGGCGGAGAGCGTGGACCTGACCATGGGACCGACGCTACCGATGCCTGCCGACACGCTGCACGCGGGCGGGCGCGGCGCCAGGTACGCGGCCAGGACCCCGTGGATACAGTGGCGGAATGGCATGGGGCAGGAAGCGGACGCAGGCGCCGACACGGACGGAGTCGCAGCCGCCGACGCAGCCGCCGACGCATCCCGATCCGGTGGTCGAGGACTCGGTCCCCACGGGCATGCGGATCGCGGGGGCGTGGTCGTGGCGCGTGCTCGTCGTCGTCGGCGTCATCGCGGTCTTCATCAGGCTGATGACGGTGTTCAGCCAGATCCTCATCCCGTTCCTCCTCGGCATCGTCGTGTCCGCGCTGCTGGTCCCGATCTCGAACTGGCTGCAGCGGCACCACGTGCCGAAGTGGTTGGCGGTCGTCATCAGCCTGCTCGGCGGGCTCGCGGCGCTCGGCGGCCTGATCTGGCTCGTCATCGACCAGATCATCGCGTCCTACCCCTCGCTGCGTGACCGGACGGTGGAGCAGTACGCGAACATCCGCGACCTCGTGCTCAACTCCGGCCTCGGGATCACCCAGGGCGACGTCAACGGGTGGTTGAACGACGGCACGAGGTGGGTGCAGGAGAACTCCGGGCAGATCCTCTCCGGCGTCGCGAGTGCCGGCTCGAGTGCGACGCACGTCTTCGAGGCGCTCTTCATCATCCTGTTCACCACGATCTTCCTGCTCGTCGACGGCAAGAACGTCTGGCGCTGGACGGTCCGGCTGTTCCCGCGCAAGGCCCGGGCCGCGGTCGACGGCGCCGGGGTCGCGGGCTGGATCACGCTCACGAGCTTCATCCGCGTGCAGATCTTCGTGGCGTTCGTCGACGCGGTCGGCATCGGCCTCGGCGCGTACATCGTCGGCCTGTTCTTCGGCGGGATGCCGCTCGTGATCCCGATCGCCGCGTTCGTGTTCCTCGGTGCGTTCATCCCGGTCGTCGGCGCCATCGTCACCGGGTTCCTCGCGGTGTTCGTCGCCCTCATCTTCAACGGTCCGCTCGCCGCGGTGCTCGTCCTCGGTGTCGTCCTGCTCGTGCAGCAGATCGAGGGGCACATCCTGCAGCCGCTCGTGATGGGCAACGCGGTCAAGGTGCACCCGCTCGCGGTGGTGCTCGGCGTGACCGCGGCGTCGGGCCTGGCGGGGATCGCCGGCGCGTTCTTCGCCGTGCCGCTCATCGCGACGCTGAACGCGATGGTCACCACGATCGCGAGCGGGCGGTGGCGCGGGCTCGACTCCGACCACGTGCTCGAGGCGACCCCGAAGCGCGGGCAGCACGGCCGCATCCAGCTCATGCGCCGACGTCGGCACCAGGTCGGCGACGACGTGCCGCCGCCCGGTGCGGACCGGCAGCCGACGGCTGCTGAGGGAACCGCCAGCACGAACTGACGTCACGGGTTCGCCGTGACGGCTGCGAGCGACGATGATGGGTGGCGTGACCGACACCTCCGTGCCCCAGCAGCAGACCGTGGCGTTCCCGACGTTCGCGGACATCGAGGCGGCGCGGGAGACGATCGCGGGGGTGGCGCGGGTCACGCCGATGGAGACGTCGCAGTTCCTCGGCGAGCTGCTCGGCTCGCCGGTGCACCTGAAGTGCGAGAACCTGCAGCGCACCGGCGCCTACAAGGTCCGCGGGGCCTACAACCGCCTGGCGGCGTTGAGCCCGGAGCAGCGCGCCGCCGGCGTCGTCGCCGCGAGCGCGGGCAACCACGCGCAGGGCGTCGCGCTCGCCGCCCGGGAGCTCGGCATCCCCGCCACGATCTTCACGCCGGTGGGCGTCGCCCTGCCGAAGCTGCAGGCCACGCGGCACTACGGCGCGGACGTCGTGCTCCGCGGGCACTCCGTGGAGGAGGCCCTGAGTGCCGCGAAGGACTTCGCCGCCCGCACGGGTGCGGTGTTCATCCCGCCGTTCGACCACCCGGCGGTGATCGCCGGCCAGGGCACGCTCGGTCTCGAGATCGTCGACCAGGTCCCCGACGTCGACACGGTCGTCGTGCCGATCGGCGGCGGCGGGGTCATCGCGGGCATCGCGCTCGCGGTGAAGGGCATCGCCGAGCGCCAGGGCCGCGAGATCCGGGTCGTCGGGGTCCAGGCCGAGAACGCCGCCGCCTACCCGTCGTCGATCCGAGCGGGCCAGCCCGTCACGATCACGACGAAGCCGACGATCTCGGACGGCATCGCGGTCGCCCGCCCCGGCGAGCTGAACTTCCCGATCATCCGCGACCACGTCGACGAGATCGTCACCGTGTCCGACGACGACACCGCCCGGGCGCTCCTGGTGCTCCTCGAGCGGGCGAAGCTCGTCGTCGAGGCGGCCGGAGCCGTCGGTGTCGCGGCCATCATGTCGGGTGCCGTGCGCGACACCGGGCGCACCGTCGTCCTGCTCAGCGGGGGCAACATCGACCCGCTCATGATGGAGCGCGTCATCACCCGCGGTCTCGTCGCCGCCTCGCGCTACATCGGCATCCGCATCATGCTGCCGGACCGCCCGGGGCAGCTCGCCCGCGTCGCCCAGGTGATCTCGGACGCCGGTGCGAACGTCGTCGAGGTGCTCCACACCCGGCACGGGCAGGGGCTCGTCATCAACGAGGTCGCCCTCGACCTGTCGATCGAGGCCCGCGGCCCGGAGCACGCGCAGGAGGTCATCCAGCGCCTGCACGAGGTCGGCTTCCGCCCGGAGCTGCTCGAGCACTGACGGCACGGCCGGCCCGTCAGCGCTCCGCACGGAGCGCGCGTCCGACCGTCAGGGTTCCGTTCGCGGCGGGGCCGCCGGCCGGGAGGCGCGTGATGCTCCCGTCATGACCCTCACGTCGATCCTGCCGTCACTCCGCGCCTCGCTGCCCGACCCCCTCGACCCGACGCTCTGGCCCGCGCGCACCGAGGCCACGATCGACGACGTCCGCGTCCGCGCCGTGTCGATGCAGCGCCTGGCCGCCGTCGCCGGGACACCGTGCGTGCACACCGCCGAGCAGGCGCCGCCGCGGTACCGCCCGCGCGACTGGGTGCCAGCGGACGTCTGCGTGACCGTCGCCACCGTCACGCGGGTGCGTCGACCGTGGGGCGTGCTCTTCGTCGAGCTCGACGCCGTGGTCCCGGACTGCGCCGTCCTCGACGAGGCGCGGTTGATCGGCCGGCGGTCGGTCGCACCCTCGGCCGAGGTCACGGTGACGACGAACGCGACGGGCACCGCCGGCCGCGAGGCGCTCCTGCCGGGCGACGTCGCGGTCGGCGACCTCGTGTGCTTCCCGTGCGTGCGGGCGCTCACGCACCGCGAGGTCGTGGCGCGCTGAGGCGCCGCACGACCGGAAGCAGCTCGCGCCACGTGATCACGTGGCGCGAGCTGCTTCCGGTCGTGCGAGGGCGGCGCGCCCTACGGCTCGTAGCGCTCGACCTTCGTGACCTCGACGGCGATCTCCTTGCCGTTCGGGGCCGTGTAGCTCGTCTTGTCGCCCGCGCGGAGCCCGACGATGGCGGCACCGACCGGGCTGACCGGGCTGTAGACGGTCAGGTCCGAGCCCTCGGCGACGATCTCGCGGTTGCCGACGAGGAAGGTGGACTCGTCGCCGGCGATCACGGCGGTCACGACCGTGCCGGGCTCGACGGTGCCGTCGAAGTCCGCCTCGCCGACGGTGGCGTGCTTGAGCAGCTCGGTGAGCTGACGGATGCGGGCCTCGATCTTGCCCTGCTCGTCCTTCGCGGCGTGGTAGCCGCCGTTCTCCTTGAGGTCGCCCTCCTCGCGCGCCGCCTCGATGCGGTCCGCGATCTCCTTGCGGGCGGGGCCGGAGAGCTGCGCGAGCTCGGCCGTCAGACGGTCGTGCGCCTCCTGGGTCAGCCAGGTGACCTGGGTGTCGTTGCTCATGTGGGGTTCCCTTCGACAGAGAACGAGACCGGCCGGTGTGGCCGGTCTCGTCCGCGAATCAGACGAGTCTAGGGAACCCAGCAGTCGTGGATCAAGCCGGTCACGCCGCGAGTCGTCGTGTTCACGTCGGTCGAGATGGTCCGGGTGCGCTGGTCGGACTCCGGGAGCGTCACGACCTTCCACCCCACGATCGAGTACGACTTGTCGAGCACCTGCACGGCGCACTTCGCCTCGGTGCCCGGATCGACCGAGACCTGCGAGTGCACGACCGTCCGGTGGTCGGACACGACGGTGTACCCGACCTCGGTGTTGTCGAGTCCGTGCGAGGTCTGGTCGAGCCCGGCCCAGACCACCCACGCGACGAAGACGAGCACGACGGCGATCGCCGCGAGGACGCCGAACAGCCGGCCGCGCCGGCGTCGGTCGGGCGTCCGGCCGTACCGGTCGTCCAGGGTCGCAGCGGTGGCGGCCGACGACGCGGTGGTCGCGGATCCGGCGGGGTGCAGCGGTTCGGACAGTTGGGGGCTCCCGGGGTGATTATCCTGATCCCCAGGGTAGTTCACGCCTCGCTGTGCGCTGCCCGCATGCACGCGGACGCCGCGTGCGCGCCCCACTCGACTCGCACCCCGTGAGGAACACCGTGCCGTACCGCCTGCTGGCCGTCCACGCCCACCCCGACGACGAGTCGAGCAAGGGAGCCGCGACCGCCGCCCGGTACGTCGACGAGGGGCACCAGGTCCTCGTCGTGTCGTGCACCGGCGGCGAGGCCGGGGACATCCTCAACGAGCAGCTCGGCGAACCGGCGACGAGCCGCGCGCACCGGGACATGGCGGGCTTCCGCCGCGGCGAGATGGCGGCCGCGCAGGCGGCGCTCGGCATCGACCACGTGTGGCTCGGCTACCACGACTCGGGCCTGCCCGACGCCGAGCAGGGCGAGACCGTGCGCCCCGGCACGTTCTCGACGGTGCCGCTCGAGTACTCGACCGAGGCCCTCGTCCGCGTCGTCCGCCGGTTCCGTCCGCACGTGCTCGTCACCTACGACGAGAACGGCGGCTACCCGCACCCGGACCACATCCGGACGCACGAGGTCTCGATGGCCGCGTGGCGGGACGCCGCCGACCCGGCGAAGTACCCGGCCGCCGGTGCCCCGTGGTCGGTGTCGAAGCTCTACTACGAGCGCACGATGAACCCCCGCCGCTTCAGCACCATCTACGAGGCGCTGCGGGAGCGCGACCCGGAGAGCCCGGCGCTCGAGCAGCTGCGCGAGTGGGTCGAGCGGTTCGCCGACCGGCCCGATCTCGCGACCACGCACGTCGACGTGCACGAGTACTTCGACGCCCGCGACGCCGCCCTCCGTGCGCACGCGAGCCAGGTACCGCCGGACAGCGCCTTCTTCTACTGGCCGAACGACCTCCTCGCGACGGTGTGGCCCACCGAGGACTACCAGCTCGTCGAGGCACGCGTGCCCACCGAGCTGCCGGAGTCCGACCTGTTCGCGGGGATCCCTGACGACGAGGACACCACCGCGTGAGCACCATCCTGACGGCCATCGCCGCCGCCCCCAGCCCGAGCCCGTCGGTCGTGCCCGACGTCGACGTCACCCCCGGGGTCGCCGGCTTCATCGCCATCGCGGTCGTCGCGGTCGTGACGATCCTGCTGGTCGTCGACATGACCCGTCGCATCCGTCGCACGCGCTACCGCTCGGAGGTCCGGGAGCGGCTCGAGGCGGACGCGGGGTCCGGTGACCGCACGTCGACGGACGAGGCGGCGCGTCGCGCCGCCGAGGACGGCCGGGCCGGCGTCGGCGACGACACCGAACGCGGCTGAGTCCGCACACGACGGACGGGAGGCCCGTGGCGAGCGCGCCACGGGCCTCCCGTCCGTCGTCCGGTCGCGTCAGCCCGCCGGGTCAGCGCCCACGGTCCAGCGCACCGGGATCAGCGCACCGGGTCCAGCGCCACGATGAGCACACCCGCCCACTGGGCGGCGAAGGCCACGACCGTGAGGGCGTGGAAGACCTCGTGGAAGCCGAACACCGTCGGCGCCGGGTCCGGCCGCTTGAAGCCGTAGACGAGCGCGCCGATCACGTAGGCCAGCCCGCCGGAGAGCACGAGCACCGTCATCGGGACGCTCGCGGCGAAGAACTGCGGCAGCAGCCCGAGCGCGGCGCAGCCGAGCACGAGGTAGATCGGCACGTACAGCCAGCGCGGCGCGTTGATCCACAGCACGCGGAACGCGATGCCGAGTGCGGCGCCGGACCACATCACCCACAGCACCACGACCATGAGCGTGTGGGGCAGGGCGCAGATCGCGATCGGCGTGTAGGTGCCGGCGATGAGCAGCAGGATGTTGGTGTGGTCGATCCGCTTGAGGACCTTCTTCACCGCGGGGCCCCACGGGAACCGGTGGTAGGTCGCCGAGACGCCGAACATGAGCAGGGAGGTCGCCATGAAGACCGCGCTGCCGGCCTTCGCGGCACCGCTGTCCGCCAGGCAGATGAGCACGATGCCCATCGCGACGGCGAACGGGAACGTGCCGAGGTGGATCCAGCCGCGCCAGGCCGGCCGGGGTTCGGCGGCGGCCGCCTCCTCGGTGAACGGCACGTGGGGCAGCGTGGCGGTCTCGTCGTGCATGGGCCGACAGTAGGGCCCCTGGCCGAACGGCAGCCGAGCGTCCATGGCCTGCTCGGCTCCAGCGCGGTCCGGGCGCGGTGCACTACAGTCGTGCCGTGACCGGCAGGGTGGGATGGGCAGGGCGCGGCGTCCTCTACCGTGCCTACCAGCGTCGTATCCGCCGGCAGATCGACACCCGCGCGATGCCGAAGCACGTCGCCATGATCGTGGACGGCAACCGTCGCTGGGCGAAGCAGCTCGGCCTCGAGTCGGCGGCGCACGGGCACCGGGCGGGCGCCGCGAAGATCCCCGAGTTCCTCGACTGGTGCGACGACCTCGGCATCGAGGTCGTGACGCTCTACCTGCTGTCCGCCGACAACCTGACCGGGCGCGGCGGCGAGGAGCTCGAGCAGCTCGTCGGCATCATCGCCGACCTGGCCGGCACGCTCGCCGACCACCGGGACTGGCGGGTCCAGCACGTCGGCGCGGACGAGGGGCTGCCCCCCGCCCTCGTGTCCGCACTGACCGCCGCCGAGGCCCGGACCGCCGACCACACCGGGCTGCACGTGAACCTGGCGGTCGGCTACGGCGGCCGCCGCGAGATCGCCGACGCCATGCGGAGCATCGTGCGCGCCCACGGCGAGGGCGGCGGGACGCTCGACGACCTGGCCGAGGTCCTGACGCCCGAGCTCATCGGCGACCACCTGTACACGCAGGGTCAGCCGGACCCCGACCTGGTGATCCGCACCTCGGGGGAGCAGCGGCTGTCGGACTTCATGCTCTGGCAGAGCGCCCACAGCGAGTTCTACTTCGTCGAGGCGTTCTACCCGGACCTGCGCGAGGTCGACTTCCTCCGCGCGGTGCGCGACTTCGGGCTGCGGTCCCGGCGCTTCGGCGGCTGACGGACGCCCCGGCACCGGACTGCGCCGATCGGCTCAGGTTCGCTGCGCCGCAACCATCCCAGTAGACTCACAGGGTTCCCATCTCATGGAAGGTTGCCCCTGTGAACATCGCCGAGTACGTGAGCGGCTTCGCCGAGGAGCCCGGCTACCTCGACCACGCCGCGTTCGGTCCCGTGCAGACCGCCGTGCTCGAGGAGCAGCGGGTCCTCGGGACGATCCAGGAGCGCATGCGCTTCGGCGCCATGGAGACCATGGACGAGCAGGACGCCCGCGTCCGCACGGTCGCCGCACGACTCGTCGGTCGCCGCGAGGACCAGGTGGTCTCGCAGACCGCGACGACGCCCGGGCTGCTGCACACCGCGTTCGGCCTGACCGGCGGGGTGCTCGTCGCCGCGGACGAGTACCCGTCGCTGCCGCTCGCGCTCGCCAGCGCCGCCTCGGCCACCGGCGGCCGGGTGCAGCCGGTCGTGGTGGAGTCCGGCGCCGGGTGGATGACCCCGTCCCTGATCGCGTCCCGCCTGACCGACGACGTCACCGCCGTGGCCGTCTCGCTCGTCGACTGGCAGACCGGGTACCTGGCCGACCTCGCCGCGATCCGTGAGGTGATCGGCGACCGCCTGCTCATCGTCGACGCGATCCAGGGCTTCGGCGTCGTGGACGCTCCCTACGAGGTCGCGGACGTCGTGGCCACCGGCGGCCAGAAGTGGCTGCACGCGGGGTGGGGGACCGGGTTCACCGCGTTCAGCGACCGGGCACTGAACCGGTTGCGTCCGGCGCTGTCCGGTCCGCACGGCACCACCGGCTGGCCGACCGAGGTCCCCTCCGTCAAGCCCGGTGCCGCCGGGTACCAGATGACCCGCATCGATCCCGTGGCGCAGGCGCGGATGGCGGTGTCGCTCGAGCGGCTCGTGTCGGTCGGCGTCGGCGCGGTGCAGGAGCGGGTCGCCGAGCGGGTCGAGCGGGTGTTCGAC
Organism: Curtobacterium sp. ME26; assembly: GCF_903970945.1. Classification (NCBI taxonomy): domain Bacteria; kingdom Bacillati; phylum Actinomycetota; class Actinomycetes; order Micrococcales; family Microbacteriaceae; genus Curtobacterium; species Curtobacterium sp. ME26. Next base: position 25,147 of record NZ_CAJCKG010000027.1, on the reverse strand, counting down.
ATCGCCGACGAGTTCGGGCTCGAGGTCGAGTCGAGCCGTGACCCGCGCGAGCGTGCCGGCATCGTGGTGCTCCGACCGGCCCAGGGCCGACTGACGGCGCTGTCCGCGGCGCTGCACAACCACGGGGTCACGGTCACGACGCGCCTCGGGGTCGCCCGCGTGTCCGTGTTCGCGTCCACGACGGACGCGACGCTCGACGTGTTCCGCGACGCCTGCCTGTCCTACGCGACGATGCAGTAGCGCGCGAGCGCGGTGCGCTCCGCGCTGCGCGGCGCTGCCTCCCGCGCCCGTGCCGCCGTTCACGCGACCGTAACCTGCGGCTCAGCGTGTCGCGGAGTCGGTGTCAGGGGCGGGTCGTAGCTTGGCCGCATCGGGCACAGTGCCCGGTCGAAGCGGCCACGGTCGGTGCTTCGGGACCGCTCCACGGCCGCGTTCGAGGACAGTGACCGGGCCGAGCGCGGCCCGGGGATGGAGTGGTCGTGACCTCTCAGAACGTCTCTCGCGAACCCGCCCAGCGGCCCACCGCGGACCCGTCCACACCGGTCGCCCAGCGCACGTACGTGCTCGACACCTCAGTGCTCCTCAGCGATCCGCGGGCCCTGTTCCGGTTCGCGGAACACGCGGTGGTCCTGCCCGTGGTCGTCGTCAGCGAGCTCGAGGCCAAGCGCAACGACCCGGAGATCGGGTACTTCGCACGCCAGGCCCTGCGGTTGCTCGACGACCTGCGCATCGAGCACGAGCGCCTCGACTTCCCCATCGCGCTCGAGGACGGCGGCTCCTTCCGCGTCGAGCTGAACCACTCCGAGCAGTCCGTCCTGCCGTCCGGGCTGCGACTCGGTGACAACGACTCGCGGATCCTGGCGGTCGCGTCGAACCTGTCGAACGACGGGCTCGACGTCGTCGTCGTGTCGAAGGACCTGCCGCTGCGCGTCAAGGCATCGTCGATCGGCATGGCGGCGGAGGAGTACCGCGCCGAGCTCGCGGTCGACTCCGGCTACACGGGCATCACCGACCTGCAGGTGTCGGGCGAGCAGATGTCGGACCTGTACGAGCGCGAGGAGATCCGCTCGTCGCAGCTCGCGGGCGTCCCGGTGAACACCGGTGTCGTCATCCATTCCGAGCGCGGGTCGGCGCTCGGCCGCGTGCACGAGGCCGGCGCCGTGTCGCTCGTCCGCGGCGACCGCGAGGTCTTCGGCCTCCGCGGCCGGTCCGCCGAGCAGCGACTCGCGATCGACGCCCTGCTCGACCCGGAGATCGGCATCGTCTCGCTCGGTGGCTCGGCCGGTACGGGCAAGTCCGCGCTCGCGCTCTGCGCCGGGCTCGAGGCCGTGCTCGAACGGCAGCAGCACAAGAAGATCATGGTCTTCCGGCCGCTCTACGCCGTGGGTGGCCAGGAGCTCGGGTACCTGCCCGGCGACGCCGCCGAGAAGATGAACCCGTGGGCGCAGGCCGTGTTCGACACACTCGGGGCGCTCGTGTCCGACAACGTCCTCGACGAGGTCGTCGAGCGCGGCATGCTCGAGGTCCTGCCGCTGACGCACATCCGCGGGCGGTCGCTGCACGACGCGTTCGTTATCGTCGACGAGGCGCAGTCCCTCGAGCGCAACGTCCTGCTCACGATGCTGTCGCGCATCGGGCAGAACTCGCGCGTGGTGCTGACGCACGACGTGGCGCAGCGGGACAACCTGCGGGTCGGCCGGCACGACGGCATCGCGTCGGTGATCGAGCGGCTCAAGGGGCACCCGCTGTTCGCGCACGTGACGCTGACGCGCTCGGAGCGCTCGGCGATCGCCGCGCTGGTGACCGAGCTGCTCGACTCGCCCGACCTGGTGTAGCGCGGCTCCGCGCGCCGGCACGAGGCTCGGCTGGGCGGACACCTTCGCGGTCGCGCGACCGCGAAGGTGTCCGCTGGCGCGAGCCTCGCGCACTGACGCGACCGGGTGACTGACGCGACCGGGTGACGGACGGGAGGCGCGGTGCCGGCCGGCACCGCGCCTCCCGTCCGTCGGTCGAGGACCCGCGTCAGTTCGGGTGCGTCATGCTCAGCACGTCGAGGGCGCTGTCGAGCTGCTCCTCGGTGACCTCGCCGCGTTCGACGTGGCCGAGGGCGACGACGGCCTCGCGGACGGTGATGCCCTCGGCGACGGCGTACTTCGCCACCTTGGCGGCGGCCTCGTACCCGATCACCCGGTTGAGCGGGGTCACGATCGACGGCGACGACTCGGCGAACGAGCGGGCGCGCTCGAGGTTCGCCTCGAGTCCGTCGATAGTCTTGTCGGCGAGGACGCGCGAGCTGTTCGCGAGCAGGCGGATCGACTCGAGGAGCGCCGTGCCCATCACCGGGATGGCGACGTTCAGCTCGAAGGCGCCCGAGGCCCCGGCCCACGCGACGGTGGCGTCGTTGCCGATGACCCGCGCGGCGACCATGAGGGTGGCCTCGGGGATGACCGGGTTGACCTTGCCGGGCATGATCGACGAGCCGGGCTGCAGGTCGGGGATGTGCAGTTCGCCCAGGCCGGTGTTCGGCCCGGAGCCCATCCACCGCAGGTCGTTGTTGATCTTCGTGAGGCTGACCGCGACGACCCGGAGCGCACCGGACGCCTCGACGAGGGCGTCCCGCGCACCCTGGGCCTCGAAGTGGTCGAGCGCCTCGGTGATCGGCAGGCCGGTGTCCTCCGCGAGCCGCGCGATGACCTGCTGCGGGAAGCCCTTCGGCGTGTTGATGCCGGTGCCGACCGCGGTGCCGCCGAGCGGGACCTCGGCGACGCGGGGGAGCGTCGCCTGCACCCGCTCGACGCCGAGCCGGACCTGGCGGGCGTAGCCGCCGAACTCCTGGCCGAGCGTGACCGGGGTGGCGTCCATCAGGTGGGTGCGGCCGGACTTCACGGCGTCCGCCCAGAGGGTCGCCTTCGCCTCGAGCGACGCGGCGAGGTGCTCGAGCGCGGGGACGAGGGTGCGGATGAGGGCCTCGGTGACGGCGACGTGCACCGACGTGGGGAAGACGTCGTTCGACGACTGCGAGGCGTTGACGTGGTCGTTCGGGTGGACGTCCGTGCCGGCGATGCGGGTCGCGAGCGTCGCCAGGACCTCGTTCATGTTCATGTTCGACGAGGTGCCGCTGCCGGTCTGGTAGACGTCGACCGGGAACTGGTCGTGGTGCTCGCCGCCGATGATCGCGTCCGCGGCCTGCGCGATCGCGTCGGCCACTGCCGGGTCCACGATGCCGAGCGACCCGTTCACCACGGCCGCAGCCCGCTTGATCCGCGCGAGGGCGACGATCTGCGCCGGCTCGAGCCCGCTGCCCGAGATCGGGAAGTTCTCCACCGCGCGCTGCGTCTGCGCGCGGTACAGGGCGTCGACGGGCACCCGGACCTCGCCCATCGTGTCGTGCTCGATGCGGAAGCCGTCGGTCTGGTCGGTCTCGGTGGTGGTCACGTCGTCGTGGTCCTTCCTGTGGTGCACGGTCGGGGCGGTCGCCCCGCTGGCTCGGTGCCCGTCGGGGCGGTCGCCCCGCTGGCTCGGTGCCCGGGGGTGTCCGGGCGCTCGTGGTGGCGACCGGTCAGGCCTGGCCCACCACGGTGTCGATGGTGACCTCGCCCGTGGCCAGGTCGTAGGTCGCCCCGACGACCGCCAACCTACCCTCGGCGATCGCGTCCGAGACGGCGCCGGAGCGCTCGATCACCTGGCGGAGCGTGGCCTCGAGGTGCGCGGCGCCGACCGACTCCTGCGGGAGCTCGGCGTCGGTCGCCCGGACCTGCTCGACGCTGGGCGCGATCGCGTCGACCAGGGCCTGCAGGTGCGGAGCGGGGACGGGCTCACCGGACCGGGCGGCGGCCACGGCGCCGCAGCGCGTGTGCCGGAGCACGACGACGAGCGGGGTGCCGAGGGCGACGACGGCGAACTCGATCGAGCCGAGCACGACGTCGTCGACGATCTGCCCCGCGTTCCGGATGGCGAACAGGTCGCCGATGCCGGCGTCGAACACGTGCTCGAACGGCACGCGGGAGTCGGAGCAGCCGAGCACGGTCGCGAACGGTGCCTGCGACCCGGTGAGCTCGCCGCGGCGGTCCGGGTCGATCCGACCCGTGCGGCGCTTGTCGGAGGCGAAGCGGGCGTTGCCCTCGACGAGCAGGCGGAGGGCGTCGGACGGGGTGGATGCGGCGCGGTCGGGCATGGTCTTCCTCGTGCTCGGGGTCGGTCGGGTCTGCTGCTACTGCTGCTACTGCTGCTGGGCGAACTGCTCGGTCACGGCGCGGGCGACGGTCGTGAAGGATCGGTCGTCGGCGGTGCCGGACAGGACGATCGTGTTGCTGCCGAAGGTGGTCACGAGGGAGTACGCGTGGTTGCCGGCGTCGCGACCCTCGTCGCGGCGGTCGTACACGGTCCACTTCGTGCCGTCGATGGTGCGGTCACCGGTGGCCGGCTTCTGGTCGAGCTGGTTCGACACCCACGACGCGTTGGCCTCGATGCCCTGCTGCAGACCGATGTACTGCCGGTCCGGGGTCACGAGCCCGACCGTCCACACCCGCACCCCGTCGGACGACTTGTCCTGGAAGTCGGCACGGTTCGACGTGAAGCCGTCGGGCAGGTCGGGCGCGGCCAGCGTCACGCCGGGCACGTCCGCACCGGCGGCCACCTGCTGGTAGTCGACCGAGCGGTCCACCGTCTGGTCCGGTCGGACCACGACGAGCACGAGGAACAGCACGATGCCGAGCGACGCGATGAGGGCGATGACAAGGTTGAAAGCGGTCTGGTGCTCGCGGCGCGCACGGCGGGCGGCGTCCTTCCGCGCCCAGGTCTCCTCCGGGGTCTCCGGCCGACCGAGCTCGGCGACGACGGGGCGTCCGTCCTGGTCGGTCACCGGACCGCTCCGTCCTGGTCGCCGGCGGCCTGCGCGCGGTCCGCGTCGGCCGAGGCGGCACGGGCGGCGTCGAGCCGGGCACGCGCGCCGACGAGCCACTCCTCGCACCGGGCGGCGAGCGACTCGCCCCGTTCCCAGAGCGCGAGCGACCGCTCGAGCGTGGCGGACCCCTGCTCGAGCTCGGCGACGACGCGCACGAGTTCGTCGCGCGCGGCCTCGTAGCTCAGCGACTGCACGTCGGACGGCACGGGTTCCTGCTGGGTCGACACCCCTCGATCCTACCGAGCAGCCCCCGACGCGACGTACCGCGGCCCGGGTCCGTGGAGGAGGTGGTCAGGCGCCGGAGCCCTCAGGTACCGGAGCCCTCAGGCGCCGGAGCCGTCCGGCCCCGGTCCGTCCGGTTCGAGCGTGCCGGTGGCGGTGCCGGCACCGAGCGTGACGTGCACGGGCGTGGCACCGTCGAGGTCGTCCGAGCCGCGCACCACCCCGCCGTCGGCGGTCTGCACGATGGCGTACCCACGCCGCAGGGTGTCCCGCGGCGACAGCGACCGGAGCCTGGCGGTGAGGTGGCCGACGTCGGCGTGCGAGCGCTCGAGCCGGCGGTCCACGAGCTCCCGCGCCCGGGAGAGGTCGCGCGCGACCTCCTCCGCCCGGGTGTCGACGAGCCACGCGGTCGACGCCAGGGCCGGACGGGAACGCAGGGCGGCGATCCGGTCCGCCTCCACGGCGAGCACGTGCGACAGTCGGAGGCCCAGTCGGGCACGGGCCTGCCGGACGTTGGCGAGCTCCTCGGCGACGTCCGGCACGACCCGCTTGGCGGCGTCCGTCGGGGTGGAGGCTCGCAGGTCGGCGACCTCGTCGAGGATGGGGCGGTCGGCCTCGTGCCCGATGGCCGAGACGATCGGGGTCGTCGCGGCCGCCGCGGTCCGCACGAGTCCCTCGTCGCTGAAGCCGAGCAGGTTCTGGAAGTCGCCGCCGCCGCGCGCGACGATGATGACGTCGACGGTGGGGTCGGCGTCGAGCTCGACGATGGCGGCCGTGACCTCGCCGACGGCCCGCTCGCCCTGCACCGCGGTGTGGACGGTCCGGAACGCCACCTGCGGCCACCGCAGCTGTGCGTTCCGCTTGACGTCCTTCTCGGCGTCGGAGTCCTTGCCCGTGATCAGCCCGATCCGGTGCGGCAGGAACGGCAGTCGGCGCTTGCGCGACGGGTCGAACAGCCCCTCGGCCGCCAGGGTCCGTCGCAGCCGTTCGAGGCGCTCGAGCAGGTCACCGAGTCCGACGTGCTTCATCTCGACGACCTGCATGGTCAGCGAGCCGCCCTTGACCCAGTAGTTCGGCTTGACGGCGGCGACGACGCGGTCGCCCTGCTTCAGGTCCGCCGGCACCCGGGAGCGCACGCTCGACCAGATCGAGAACGACACCGTCGCGTCGACCTCGACGTCCTTGAGCTTGCCGTACACGTTGCCGCCGGCGACGTTCCACTGGGTGATCTCGCCCTCGACCCACGCGGTGCCGAGCCGGTCGATCCAGTCGCGGATCTTCGCGCCGAGCAGCGCGACGGGCCACGGGTTGTCGGCCGTCGGCGGGCCCTGTTCGATCGCCATGCCCCCATGCTGCCGCATCCCGCGGACAGCGCCGCACGGCCCGCACACCGCGGCCGGGTCGACACCCAGGCCGCACGCCCGCCCGACACCTATCATCGGGGGCGTGACGATCACCAACGGCCGCACGGTCCCGCTCGCCCCGCCCCGGGTGCACGCCGCGCGGGGCCGCCTGCGGGACGAGCCGGTCGCCGGCGCGAAGAAGGTGCTGCTCGCCGCCCCGCGCGGGTACTGCGCCGGGGTCGACCGCGCGGTCGTCGCGGTCGAGAAGGCCCTCGAGCAGTACGGCGAGCCCGTGTACGTCCGCAAGCAGATCGTCCACAACGTGCACGTGGTCTCGACCCTCGAGCAGCGCGGTGCGGTGTTCGTCGACGACGTCGCCGAGGTGCCCCGCGGCGCGCACGTCGTCTTCAGTGCGCACGGTGTCTCGCCCGCGGTCGTCGCCGGTGCCGCGGAGCGCGACCTGCACGCGATCGACGCCACCTGCCCCCTCGTCACGAAGGTCCACCGCGAGGCCACCCGATTCGCGAAGGCGGACCGCACGATCATCCTCATCGGGCACGCCGGCCACGAGGAGGTCGAGGGCACGATGGGCCACGCGCCCGAGCGCACGATCCTGGTCAACGGGCCCGAGGACGTCGCCGCGCTCCAGGTGTCCGACCCCGACAACCTCGTGTGGCTCTCGCAGACCACGCTGAGCGTCGACGAGACGATGGAGACCGTCCGCCTGCTGCGCGAGAAGTACCCGTCGATCCAGGACCCGCCGTCCGACGACATCTGCTACGCCACGCAGAACCGCCAGGTCGCGGTGAAGAAGGTCGCCCCCGCGGCGGACCTCGTCATCGTGGTCGGCTCGGCCAACTCCTCGAACAGCGTGCGCCTGGTCGAGGTCGCGCTCGAGCACGGTGCACGATCGGCGCACCGCGTCGACTACGCCGAGGAGATCCGCCAGGAGTGGCTCGACGGCGTCGCGACCGTCGGTGTGACCAGCGGCGCCTCCGTCCCCGAGGAACTCGTCGCCGAGGTCCTCGAGCAGCTCGCCGACGCCGGGTACGGCACGGTGGAAGAGGTCGTCACCGCCCACGAGGACCTGATGTTCTCGCTCCCCAAGGAACTCCGCACCGACGCGTCGGGCGCCCCGACGCGAGCACTCGGCGGGCGGCGCCGGTGACCGCGCCGCGGGGGGACTGGGCGGCGGTGCCGGTCCGCGACCCGGGACACGTCGACGAGACCGCGCTCGGCCGGGAGGCACGACCCGCCTCCGCGACGTCGGCCGGCGGTCGCGCGGACGGCCGGGTCCACGGCACGCCCGCCCCCGAGTACGGCGAGTACGCCCCGGCAGGCTGGGTGAACCCCGTGCTCGTCGAGCAGGAACGACAGGCCGCCGAGGAGCAGCGTCGGGACGCGGCACAGCGGCAGGAGGCCGCTCAGGGGCGGGACGCCGACGCACGTCGTCCGTCCGGCACCGCACGGCAGGCGTCGGACCGGCGCGACCGCGCGACGTCCGGCCCGGACGGCCGCCGTGGTTCGTCCACGTCGGCCACCGAGCCCGCGAGCCCGTACGGTGCCTCACGGCTCGACTTCGTGCTGACCGTCGGGCTGCTCACGCTGGGACTCTGGACGGTGCTCGGCACGCTCGACACGGGTCAGACGGCGAGCAGGACGCGGGCGACCGTCGAGCAGCGCTTCACCACGATGTCCGACCCGAGCACCATGTCGCTCGCAGCGGTCCTGATCGCCCTGAGCGGCATCGTGCTCCTCGCCCTCACCACGTGGTGGGCCGTCGCCCGTCTCCGCCGCCGGAAGTGGTCCACGTGGGTCCCACTCCTGGGCGGCGTCGTCTGGTTGACGGTGGTCGTCGTCGTGCTGACCGTCGTGGTGCTGGCGGACCCGAACCTCCACGAGTGGTTCGTGGGGCACAGCCGGGCGTAGGCCCGCTGAGTCCGGGTCGATCGGACCCTACCTCCGCCTACCCGGCGAGGAAGGCGGCGACCGCGCCGTGCAGTGCCGCGAGGTCGTCGACGTGCACGAGCTCGCGCACCGAGTGCATCGACAGCAGCCCGACGCCGATGTCGATCGTCGGGATGCCGAGCCGGGTCGCCGCGATCGGGCCGATCGTCGAGCCGCCCGGGATCGTGTTCACGTTGACGAAGGGCTGCCAGGTCACCCCGGCGGCGTCGCACGCGGCAGCCCAGACCGCCTCGCCCTTCGCCTCGGTCATGTAGCGCTGGTTCGCGCTGATCTTCAGGAGCGGACCCGCTCCCGGCCGCGGGCGGTTCGTCGGGTCGTGCTTCTCCGGCTGGTTCGGGTGCACGAGGTGCCCGGCGTCGCTCGAGAGCAGCCACGAGGCGCGGAAGGCCCGTGCCGCCTCCGAGCGGGTGGCGCCGAGGCCCTCCTGCACGCGGCCGAGGACGTCCTCGAGGAACGGGCCGCCCGCACCGGACGGGGTCGACGAGCCGATCTCCTCGTGGTCGAACGCGGCGAACACCGGGACGTGGTCACCGTCCGCCGGGGCCTCGATGATGCCGCGGAGCCCGGCGTGCACGCTCGTCAGGTTGTCCATCCGACCGGACGCCAGGAACGCGCCGTCGATGCCGATGCGCGCCGGGGCCTGCGTGTCCGCGAGGAAGAGGTCCCACGAGACCGCCTCGCCGACGCGGCCGCGCAGCCAGTCGAGCACGTCCGTGCCGCCGAACGCGGCATCGATCCCGACGACCGGCAGGGTGTGGCGCTGCCGGTCGATCTCCTTGCCGTCGTTCACGCCGCGGTCGAGGTGGATGGCGAGGTTCGGGATCCGGGCGACGGCGTCCGTCGACACGAGTCGGACCGCGCCGTCCGCGTCGACCACGCGGCCGGCGATGCGGAGGTCGCGGTCGAACCACGTCGACAGGAGCGCGCCGCCGTAGACCTCGACGTTGAGCTGCTCCCAGCCGCCCGTCCGGACGCCGGGGTTCGGCTTGATGCGGAACCCGGGGGAGTCGGTGTGCGCGCCGAGGATACGGAACGGGGTGGTCGCGGTCGCCGACTCCGGCAGGCGCCAGGCGATGACCGCACCGTCACGGACGACGACGTACGCGCCGGCCTCGGTGGGCCAGGCGTCGAGCTCCGACAGCTCGGTGAACCCTGCCGCCACGAGCTGGTCGCGCGCGACCGCGGCCGCGTGGAACGCGGTCGGGGACTCGGTGACGTACTGGGCGAACGAGGAGGCGATGGCGTCGGTGGTCACCCGCCCATCGTGTCACGGGCCGTGGTGGTGACCGGACGCAGAACGGGGCGCGTCCGTCGGACGCGCCCCGTTCCTCCCGGCCGGTGACCCCGGGTACGGCTGGATCAGCCCTTGGTGTTGCCGGCCGAGCCGAGGACCTTCGCGGCCTCGCCGACGCGAGCCGCCATGGCGGTCTCGGCGACCTTGCCCCAGGCGCGCGGGTCGTACTGCTTCTTGTTGCCGACCTCGCCGTCGACCTTGAGCACGCCCTCGTAGTTGCGGAACATCGAGTCGGCGATCGAGCGCGTGAACGCGTACTGCGTGTCCGTGTCGATGTTCATCTTGATGACGCCGTTGCGGACGGCCTCGTGGATCTCGTCGTCGGTCGAGCCGGAGCCGCCGTGGAAGACGAGGTCGAGCGGGTTCTCGCCGGTGCCGTGCTTCTCGGCGACCGAGCGCTGGATCTCGCCGAGGAGCTCCGGACGCAGCTTGACGTTGCCCGGCTTGTACACGCCGTGCACGTTGCCGAACGTCAGCGCGGCGATCCAACGGCCCCGGTCGCCCAGGCCCAGCGCGTCGACGACCTTCTCGACGTCGTTCGGGGTCGTGTAGAGCGCGTCGTTCGTGCCCTCGTGCTGGACGCCGTCCTCCTCGCCGCCGACGACGCCGATCTCGACCTCGAGGATCGCGTTGATGTTGCGCGTCTTCTCGATCATCGTGCGGGCGATCTCGATGTTCTCGTCGAGCGGCACGGCCGAGCCGTCCCACATGTGCGACTGGAAGATCGGGTTGCGGCCCTGGCGGACCTCCTCCTCGCTCGCGGCGATGAGGGGGAGGACGAAGCCGTCGAGGGCGTCCTTCGGGCAGTGGTCGGTGTGCAGCGCGACAGTGATGTCGTAGTTCTTCGCGACCTCGTGGGCGAAGCGCGCCATCGCGAGGGCGCCCGCCGCGCGGTTCTTCACGGTGTGGCCGGCGAAGTAGTCGGCACCGCCCGTCGTCACCTGGAGGATGCCGTCCGAGCCGGCTTCCTGGAGTCCCTGGAGGACGGCGTTGATGGTCTGCGAGGAGGACACGTTCACCGCGGGGTAGGCGAACTTGCCGGCCTTCGCTCGTTCGAGCATCTCGGCGTACTGTTCCGGCGTTGCGATGGGCACTGCGATCTCCTTCGACGTGGTGGTGTCCACGCCGAGCCTAGTCAGGCGGACTGGAGGCGTCACGGGTGCACGTCCGTGCACCCGGTGCGGCTCCTGTGAGGGCGGTGGGTAGGCTCTGGTCGTGACTCCCACGACTGAGACCGGTGCCCTGTTCCTCCAGCCCGACCGCAACCTCGCGCTCGAGCTCGTGCGTGCGACGGAGGCCGCCGCGATCCGTGCGCAGCCGTGGGTCGGTCGGGGCGAGAAGAACCTCGCGGACGGCGCTGCGGTGGACGCGATGCGCAAGTTCCTCGGCACGGTGAACTTCGACGGCGTCGTCGTCATCGGTGAGGGCGAGAAGGACAACGCCCCGATGCTGTACAACGGCGAGCACGTCGGCAACGGCCACGGCCCGGCCTGCGACATCGCGGTCGACCCGATCGACGGCACCTCGCTCACCGCCGCCGGCCGCCAGAACGCGATCTCGGTGATGGCGGTGTCCGACCGCGGCTCGATGTACGACCCGTCGGCCGTGTTCTACATGGACAAGATCGCGGCCGGTCCCGAGGGGCGCGGGGTCCTCGACCTCGACAAGCCGATCGGTGACAACATCCGCGCCCTGGCGAAGGCGAAGGACAAGGACATCGAGGACATGCAGATCGCCGTCCTCGACCGCCCGCGCCACGACGAGCTCATCCGCGCGATCCGCGCGACCGGTGCCGGCACGCGACTGCTGCTCGACGGTGACGTCGCCGGCGGCATCTCGGCGGCGCTTCCCGGTTCGAAGATCGACATGTGCGTCGGTGTCGGCGGCACGCCGGAGGGCATCATCACCGCGTGCGCGATCAAGGCGCTCGGTGGCGTGATCCTCGGCAAGCTGCAGCCGAAGGACGACGAGGAGCGCGAGAAGGCGATCGCCGCCGGGCACGACCTCGACAAGGTGCTCGACCAGGACGACCTGGTGACGGGCGACAACACGTTCTTCGTCGCCACGGGCGTCACCGACGGTGTCCTCGTGGACGGTGTCCGTCGCTCCCGCGGGGTCATCCACACCGACTCGCTCGTGCTCCGCTCGCGCTCGAACACGATCCGCCGGATCCAGGCGGACCACCGCGCCGAGAAGTGGTTCTGATCCGGTTCGCATGACCGGTGGTGCTCGGCGGTGACGTCAGGCACCGAACCATGGATGCGACATCGAACCAGGCCGACCGGCTGGTTCGATGTCGCATCGCTGGTTCGACGCGCACCTCCGCGCCGGCGGTCAGTCCTCGTCGAGAGCGCCCACGAGCTCCGGCGCGGTGAGCAGCCGCGGCTCGTCGTCGATCGTCGCGGGGTCGGCGAGCACCTTCGACTCGTCGAGCAGCGACAGCCGCCGGGCACTCGGCAGCACCTGCCGCTCGAGCGACCCCACGAAGCGGTTGTAGTCGACGACAGAGCCGCGGATCGCCCGGCCGAGCTTGTCGACGTGTCCGCCCATGGTCGCCAGGCGGCCGTACAGCTCGCGGGACACCCGGAAGAGCTCGCGCGCCTCGGCGGTGACGACGTCCTGCTGCCACGAGAACGCGACGGTCTTGAGCACCGACCACAGCGTGACGGGTGACGCCAGGGCGATGCGCTTGCGGAAGGCGTGGTCGAGCAGCCCGGGGTCGGCGGCGAGGGCGGTCGAGACGAGGGACTCGGACGGGATGAACGCGATGGTGAGCTCGGGCGAGGCGTCGTAGCCCGTCCAGTACTCGCGGGCGGCGAGGGCGTCGACGTGCGCCCGCAGGGCCTTGACGTGCTGGGCGATGAGCTGGTCGCGCCGGGCACCCTCGGCGCCGGTCGCGCTCGCCGGGATCTCGGCCGCCTGCAGGTAGGCGCTGAACGGCACCTTCGCGTCGACCGCGATCGTCTTGCCGCCGGGCAGGTGCACGACCATGTCGGGTCGGGCGGTCCCCGCGGTCGTCGTGACCGAGGACTGCACGTCGAAGTCGACGCGTTCGAGCAGCCCGGCGGCCTCCACGACGTTCCGGAGCTGCGTCTCGCCCCACACGCCGCGGGTGCTGTTCGAGGACAGGGCGCTCGCGAGGGTGTCCGCCGTGGCCCGGAGGCGTTCCTCGGACTCGGCGGCGGACCGCAGCTGCGCGGAGAGGGCACCGTACTGCTCGCTGCGGGACTGCTCGAGCTCGGCGATCTTCGCGCGCATGACGTCGAGCGTCTGCGCGACCGGGCTCAGCGCGGAGAGCACCTTCGACTCGCCCTGCGTGCGCGCGGCGTCGGCGCCGTGCATGCGCTGCACGAGGTGCTCGAGCTCGGCCGCCCGACGCTCGAGCGAGTCGACCTGCCGGCGGTACTGGGCGTCCTGCGCGTCGAGCCGTTCCTCGGCGTCGGCGCGCGCGGTGTCGAGCTGCGCCCGCACGGCGTCGGCGGTGGCACGTGCCGCGGCGGCGTCGACGCCCGCGCGGGAGCGCGCGAGCGACCACGCGACGACGGCACCGACGGCCGCGCCGAGGACGAGGCCGATGACCAGGGCGAGGATCTGCATGACGCGACCCTGGCAGGTCCCACCGACACGCGCCTCCCGGCCCGCCGACGCGGCGAGCACGCGTCCGCACACGCGGACTCGAGCCATGTACTGACATTAGGGCAAAGTGCGTGTACAGTCGTGCTCGTCCGCCGAAGAAGCCGCACGGAAGGTCCATCGCGTCGCATGACCAACGAAGTTCCCCACGCCTACGACGTGATCACGATGGGACGCGTCAGCGTCGACGTCTACCCCCAGCAGACCGGTCCGCTCGAGGACGTCACGACCTTCTCGAAGTCCGTCGGCGGCAGCGCGACCAACGTCGCCATCGCCGCCGCACGCCACGGCGCGGAGACGGCCGTCGTCACCCGCACGGGCGACGACCCCTTCGGGCGGTACATCGCCAGGACCCTCCCCGAGCTGGGCGTCGCGAACGACTTCGTCGCCACGGTCGACGGGCTGAACACGCCCGTGGCGTTCTGCGAGATCTTCCCGCCGGACGACTTCCCGCTGTACTTCTACCGGGCCCCGAAGGCCCCGGACCTGATGATCACCGCGAAGTCCCTGCCGCTGCACGAGATCGAACGGGCGCGCATCTTCTGGACGACCGTGACGGGCCTGAGCGAGGAGCCGAGCCGGAGCGCGCACCACGCGGCGTTCGCGGCCCGGTCCGCGTCGACGGCTCCCACCCGGGTCCAGACCGTGCTCGACCTCGACTACCGGGCGGTGTTCTGGGCGAACCCCGCCGCCGCGACGCGCGAGGTCGCCGTCGCCCTGGAGCACGCGACCGTCGCGGTCGGCAACCGCGAGGAGTGCGAGGTCGCCGTGGGCGAGACCGATCCGGTCCGTGCCGCCGACGCCCTGCTCGAGCGCGGCGTCGAGGTCGCGATCGTCAAGCAGGGGCCGAAGGGCGTGCTCGCGAAGACCCGGGACGAGACGGTCGAGTTCCGCCCGCACACCATCGACGTCGTGAACGGCCTCGGGTCGGGTGACGGGTTCGGCGGTGCGCTGACCCACGGCCTCCTGCAGGGCTGGAGCCTCGACCGCACGCTGGCGTTCGCGAACGCCGCCGGGGCGATCGTGGCCACGCGGTTCGAGTGCTCGACCGCGATGCCGACCAGCGACGAGATCGAGCAGTTCCTGCGGGACAACCCCGTGCAGGCGACCACGAAGGAGGGCATCGATGCCTGAGATCAGCCCCGCCGACTTCGCCCGGCTGCGGGACCTCCGCGCCGGCGCACCGGAGCGCATCGCCGACGTGCTGCGCGCGCGGACCCGGCGCCCGCTGCTCGCCGACGACGGCAAGCTGTTCATCGTCGCCGCCGACCACCCCGCACGCGGCGCCCTGGCGGTCCGCGACGACCCGTCCGCGATGGCCGACCGCTACGACCTGCTCGAACGGCTCGTCGTCGCACTCGGCCGTCCGGGGGTGGACGGTGTCCTCGGCACGCCCGACATCGTCGAGGACCTCGCGCTCCTCGGCGCCCTCGACGGCAAGGTCGTCGTCGGGTCGATGAACCGCGGCGGGCTGCGGGGCGCCTCGTTCGAGCTCGACGACCGCTACACGGCGTACTCCGCGCGGGCGATCAAGGACGCCGGGCTCGACGTCGCGAAGCTGCTCGTGCGCGTCGCACTCGACGACGCCGGGACCGCGCCCACGCTCGAGGCCACCGCGCGTGCCGTGAGCGAGGCCGCTGCCCTGCGGCTGCCGATCATGCTCGAGCCGTTCATGTCGTCCTGGCGCGACGGCCGGGTGGTCAACGACCTGACCGCCGAGGCCGTGATCACCTCGATGGCGATCGCCGCGGGCCTGGGGGAGTCGAGCGCCTACAGCTGGCTCAAGGTCCCGGTCGTCGACGACATGGCCCGCGTGATGGCGGCGACGACGCTGCCGACGCTGCTGCTCGGCGGTGACCCGTCCGGCAGCCCCGACGAGACCTACGCCACCTGGGCCGACGCCCTCGCCCTGCCGGGCGTCCGCGGGCTCGTCGTCGGACGCACCCTGCTCTACCCCCAGGACGGCGACGTCGCCACCGCGGTCGACGTCGCGTCCTCCCTCGTCCACAGCCGGGAGGCCCGTGGCGAGTCCTCCACACCGGCTCGCGACCGACCCGGGTCGCCTGCCACGTCCACCACCCTGGACACGTCCGTCCCGGAAGGAAGCAGCGCATGACCACCACGGAACAGCCAGCAACCGAGCAGTCGAACACCGAGCAGGGACTCGCAACGGTCGGGCACTGGATCGACGGCGAGCACGTCGCGTCGACCTCGGGCCGGACGGCCCCGGTGTACGACCCGGCGCTCGGCGTCGTGACCAAGCGGGTCGCCCTGGCCGACGAGTCCGAGATCCAGCGGGCGATCGCGAGCGCGAAGGCCGCGTTCCCGGCCTGGAGCCAGATGTCGCTCGCGAAGCGCCAGCAGGTCCTCTTCGCGTTCCGCGAGGTCCTCAACCGCGACAAGGCCGAGCTCGCCGAGATCATCACGAGCGAGCACGGCAAGGTCACCTCGGACGCGCTCGGCGAGATCGCCCGCGGGCAGGAGGTCGTGGAGCTCGCGACGAGCATCCCCTCGCTGATGAAGGGCGAGTTCTCCGACCAGGTGTCGACCGGCATCGACGTCTACTCGATCCGCCAGCCGCTCGGGGTCGTCGGCATCATCTCGCCGTTCAACTTCCCGGCCATGGTGCCGCTGTGGTTCCTGCCGATCGCGATCGCGGCCGGCAACACCGTCGTGCTCAAGCCGAGCGAGAAGGACCCGAGCGCGGCGATCTGGCTCGCGCAGAAGTTCCGGGAGGCCGGGCTGCCCGACGGCGTCTTCACGGTGCTCAACGGTGACAAGGAGTCCGTCGACGGCCTCCTCACCAGCCCGGACGTCGAGTCGATCTCGTTCGTCGGGTCCACCCCGATCGCGCAGTACGTCTACGAGACCGGCACGAAGCACGGCAAGCGCGTGCAGGCCCTCGGCGGCGCGAAGAACCACATGCTCGTGCTGCCGGACGCCGACCTCGACCTCGTCGCCGACAACGCGATCAACGCGGGCTTCGGCTCGGCCGGTGAGCGCTGCATGGCGATCTCGGTCGTCGTCGCGGTCGAGCCGGTCGCCGACGAGCTGATCGCGAAGATCAGCGAGCGCGCGGCGACGCTGCGCATCGGCGACGGACGCCGGGGCTGCGACATGGGCCCGCTCGTCACCGAGCAGCACCGCGACAAGGTCGCCTCGTACATCGAGGTCGCCGAGCAGGACGGTGCGGAGGTCGTGGTGGACGGCCGCACCGTCCGACCCGACGGCGACGAGAACGGCTTCTGGCTCGGTCCGACGCTGATCGACCGGGTGCCGACGTCGAGTCGCGTGTACACCGAGGAGATCTTCGGCCCGGTGCTGTCGGTCGTCCGCGTGCAGACCTACGAGGAGGGGCTCGAGCTCATCAACTCCGGCGCCTTCGGCAACGGCACGGCGATCTTCACGAACGACGGCGGTGCCGCCCGTCGGTTCCAGCGGGACGTGCAGGTCGGCATGATCGGCATCAACGTCCCGATCCCGGTGCCGGTCGCGTACTACTCGTTCGGTGGCTGGCGGAACTCGCTGTTCGGCGACCACAAGGCGTACGGCGCGGACGGCGTGAGCTTCTTCACCCGGCAGAAGGCGATCACCTCGCGGTGGCTCGACCCCGCCGTGCACGGTGGCGTCGACCTCGGCTTCCCCGCGAACGGCTGACCCGGGGATGGCGAACGACGACTGGTTCGTCCGGGCGGGCAGCCGACCGGAGGACGGCTGGACCGACGTGGTCGACGGACGGGTGCCGGGGTGGGCGCACACCGGCCTGCGGACCGGCGCGCTGACCGACGGGGCCGAGCTGCGCCTCCCGGCCGCCGCCGTGGAGCGCATCGTGGTGCCGCTCGCCGGCACCTTCTCCGTCGCCTACGCGGGCGACGCGGGGACCGGGGAACAGGCACTGGCGGGACGCCGCAGCGTCTTCGACGGGCCGACCGACGTCCTGTACCTCGGGTCCGGGTCGGAGGCGCGGATCACCGGCAGCGGTCGGCTCGCGGTCGCCGAGGTCCCCACCGACACGGTGAAGCCCTCGACGTACATCGCGCGCGGCGACGTCCCCGTCGAGCTCCGCGGTGCCGGGCAGTCCAGCCGGCAGGTGCACAACTTCGGCACCCCGGCCGCGCTCGACGCCGTCAAGGCGATCGTGTGCGAGGTGATCACGCCGGCCGGCAACTGGTCGTCGTACCCGCCGCACAAGCACGACACGCACCGGCCCGGCGAGGAGTCGGACCTCGAGGAGATCTACTACTACGAGGCCGACGTGGCCCGTGGTGTCGATGCTCCGGAGACCGCCGAACCCTTCGCCCTGCACCGCACGTACGCCTCGGACGACCGGCCGATCGACGAGTTCCGTCAGGTCCGCAGCGGCGACATCGCCCTCGTGCCGTACGGCTGGCACGGCCCGGCCGTCGCGGCACCGGGCTACGACATGTACTACCTCAACGTGATGGCCGGGCCCGACCCGGAGCGCGTCTGGAACATCACCGACGACCCCGCCCACGGGTGGGTCCGTCAGGTGTGGGAGTCGGAAGCCGTCGACCCGCGCCTGCCCTACGAGAAGGAGTCCGACCGATGACCGCCACCCGCCGCATGACCGTCGGCCAGGCCCTCGTCGCGTTCCTCGCGAACCAGTGGACCGTCGACGGCGACCACCGCGAGCGCACGATCCCGGGGATCTTCGGCATCTTCGGGCACGGCAACGTCGCGGGCCTCGGCCAGGCGATCAAGCAGCTGCACGTGGAGCAGCCGGGTCTGCTGCCGTACCACCAGGCGCGCAACGAGCAGGCGATGGTGCACGAGGCCGTCGGGTTCGCACGCATGCACCGTCGTCGTGCGACCTTCGCCAGCGCGGCGTCGGTCGGCCCGGGCGCCGCGAACATGCTGACCGCCGCCGCCCTCGCGACGACGAACCGGCTGCCGGCGCTGCTGCTGCCGTCGGACACGTTCGCGACCCGGACCACGGACCCGGTGCTGCAGCAGATCGAGATGCCGCACGACACCTCGATCCAGGTCACCGACGCGTTCCGACCGCTGTCCCGGTTCTTCGACCGCGTCGAGCGTCCGGAGCAGCTGTTCTCGATCGCGCTCGCCGCCATGCGGGTGCTCACCGACCCGGCCGAGACCGGAGCCGTGACCATCGCCCTGCCCGAGGACGTGCAGGCCGAGGCCTTCGACGTCCCCGTCGCGTTCCTCCAGCCGCGCGAGTGGCACCTCCGCCGTCCGCTGCCCGAGCACGGTCCGCTCGCCCGGGCCGTCGAGGCGATCCGCGCCGCCGAGCGCCCCGTGGTCGTCGCCGGTGGCGGCGTGCTGTACTCGGACGCGGCGTCGGAGCTCGCCGCCTTCGTCGAGGCGACGGGCATCCCGGTCGGCACCTCGCAGGCCGGCGGCGGCGCACTCGTCTGGGACCACCCGCAGTACCTCGGCGGCATCGGCGCGACCGGCACGGCGGCAGCGAACGCGATCGCCGCCCAGGCCGACGTCGTGATCGGCATCGGGACCCGGTACAGCGACTTCACCACGGCGTCACGGACCGCCTTCCAGCACCCGGACGTGACGTTCGTGAACGTGAACGTCGCCGCGTTCGACGCGTACAAGCACGGCTCGCAGCTGCCGGTCGTCGCGGATGCCCGGGAGGCGCTGGTCGCGTTGACCGCCGCGCTCACGTCCGACTCGTCGTACGCGGTGGACCCCGGGTACGCCGCCGAGATCGCCCAGCGCAAGCAGGAGTGGGACACCGTCGTCGACGCCGCCTTCGCTCCGTCCGGTCTCGCGCTGCCCGGTCAGGCGGAGATCATCGGCGCGGTGCAGGAGGCATCCGACCCGCGCGACGTCGTGATCCAGGCGGCGGGGTCGCTGCCGGGTGACCTGCACAAGCTGTGGCGGGTGCGCGACGAGCTCGGCTACCACGTCGAGTACGCGTTCTCGTGCATGGGGTACGAGATCGCGGGCGGGATCGGCGTCCGACGGGGTGCTCCCGACCGCGACGCCATCGTGATGGTCGGCGACGGCAGCTACCTCATGCTGCACACCGAGCTCGTCACCGCCGTGGCCGAGGGCATCAAGATCGTGGTCGTGCTCATCCAGAACCACGGGTACGCCTCGATCGGGCACCTGTCCGAGACCGTCGGATCCGAGCGCTACGGCACCAGGTACCGGTACCTCGACGAGACGCAGTCGTTCGAGAACGGCGACCCGCTGCCCGTGGACCTGGCGGCCAACGCCCGCTCCTACGGCGTGGACGTCATCGAGGTCCAGCCGGGCCCGGACGCGATCGCGGACCTCCGGGCCGCGGTCCGGCAGGCCAAGGCGAACGACCACACCACGCTGGTGCACGTGAACTCCGACCCCCTGCTGTACGCGCCCGAGGGCGACGGCTGGTGGGACGTGCCGGTCGCGCAGACCTCCGCCCTGCCGAGCACGCAGCAGGCCCGTACCGACTACGAGCAGCAGGTCGCCCACCAGCGGCCCCTGCTCGGCTGACCCTCCACCCCACACCGGGCCGCGGCCCAGAAAGCGACAGCGACGTCATGACCGACACCGCCACCCCCGCCGGCACCCCGTCCACGGACGCACCGCCCGCCTCCATCCGGATCGGCACCGCGCCCGACTCGTGGGGCGTCTGGTTCCCGGACGACCCCGCCCAGGTGCCGTGGCAGCGCTTCCTCGACGAGGCGGCTGCGGC
Organism: Curtobacterium sp. ME26; assembly: GCF_903970945.1. Taxonomy (NCBI): domain Bacteria; kingdom Bacillati; phylum Actinomycetota; class Actinomycetes; order Micrococcales; family Microbacteriaceae; genus Curtobacterium; species Curtobacterium sp. ME26. The sequence goes on along the minus strand of NZ_CAJCKG010000027.1, from coordinate 5,108 downwards.
CGGCTACGAGTGGATCGAACTCGGCCCGTACGGGTACCTGCCCACCGACCCGGCGCAGCTGTCGGACGAGCTCGAGTCCCGCGGGCTGCGGCTCTCCGCCGGCACGGTCTTCACCGGGTTCCACAAGGGCGAGGACCAGTTCCAGCGCGCGTGGGACCAGGCGGTCGCGGTGGCCGGCCTCGCCTCGGCACTCGGTGCCGAGCACCTCGTGACCATCCCGGACCTCTGGCGCTCGGACGCGACCTCGGAGGTGCTCGAGGCGCGCACACTGACCGACGAGCAGTGGGAGCGCCTGGGCAAGGGGCACGACCAGCTCGGCAAGGCGCTGCTCGAGGAGTACGGCGTCCACCAGCAGTTCCACACACACGCGGACAGCCACGTCGGCACGTACCGCGAGACCGTGCGCTTCCTCGAGGTGACGAACCCGGAGTACACGAACCTCTGCCTGGACACGGGACACTTCGCCTACTACGGCGGGGACAACCTCCGGCTCATCGCCGAGCACCCGGACCGCATCGGGTACCTGCACCTCAAGCAGGTGGACACCGAGCTGCTGTTCGACGTGCTGAAGAACGACGTGCCGTTCGCCACCGCCGTCGCGCAGGGGATCATGACCGAGCCGCCGCACGGCACGCCCGAGCTGGCCCCGATCATCGAGGCGGTCGCGGCGATCAACCCCGACGTCTTCGGCATCGTCGAGCAGGACATGTACGGCTGCTCGGTCGACGCTCCCGGCCCGATCGCCGAGCGCACCTTCCAGCACATCTTCGGATCCACCTCCGCCGCCCGCGCCTCCTGACGCGCCGTCACCACCCCCGGGAGAACACCACCATGACCACGCAGAACCTCCGCGTCGCCGTCGTCGGCGCCGGCATGATGGGCGCCGACCACGTCCGTCGCATCACCGCCAAGATCTCGAACGCCGACGTCGTCGCCGTCGTCGAGCCGGACGAGGCCCGCGCCCGGGCTGCCGCCGACCTCGCACCGGGCGCCGTCACCGCGGCGTCCTTCGACGAGGCCCTCGACGCGACCGACATCGACGCCGTCATCATCGCGACGCCCGGCTTCCTGCACGAGCCGATCCTCGTGACGGCCCTCGAGCGCGGCCTCACCGTCCTGTGCGAGAAGCCCCTCACGACCAGCGCCGAGGACTCGCTGCGCATCGTCGAGCTCGAGCAGCAGCACGCCACCCGTCCCGTGATCCAGGTCGGCTTCATGCGCCGCTTCGACGCGGGGTACCAGGAGCTCCGGGCGCTGCGCGAGTCCGGTGCCCACGGCGCACTGCTCGCGCTGCACCACGCGCACCGCAACCCGACGACCCCGCCGAACTTCAGCGAGTCGATGCTCATCCACGACTCGGTCATCCATGAGATCGACATCATCCCGTTCCTGACGGGGGAGCCGATCGTCGCGGTCGAGGTCAAGAAGCCGCGGAAGAACTCGCTCGCACCGGCGGACCTGCCCGAACCGCAGTTCGTGCTGTTCACCACGGAGTCCGGCACGATGGCGATCGTCGAGATCAACGTCAACGCCCAGTTCGGCTACCAGGTCACGACGGACGCCGTCTTCGAGTCCGGCGTCGCCTACATCGGTCGTGACACCTCCGCGACCGTCGTCGCCGCCGGGGCGACCGGTCAGGGCGTCACCCCGTCGTTCAAGGAGCGCTTCGGCGCCGCCTACGACGAGGAGGTCCAGCGCTGGGTCGACGCCGCACGCACCGGCGGCATCGACGGCCCGAGCGCCTGGGACGGCTACACGGCCTCCGTCGTCGCCGAGGTCGCGGTCCGTGCGCAGCAGTCCGGCGCGCTGGAGTCGGTCGAGTACGCGGTCGCGAAGCCCGCGTTCTACGAGACGGCAGGCGAGCCGGCCGCCACCGGTGCGCTCGCGGGGGCCTGATGCCGAAGATCGCCCTCGACCCGACCCCGTACCACCACGACCTCTCGCTGCTCGAGTTCCCGCGGAAGGTCGCCGACCTCGGGTACGAGTACCTGCAGCTCACGCCGCACCGCGACTTCATCCCGTTCTTCCGGCACCCGAAGGCCGACGACGACCTCGTGGACGCGTTCGCCGCAGCGTGCCGCGACGCCGGCGTGCAGGTCGCCTCGGTGCTGCCGGTGCTCCGGTGGTCCGGCCCGGACCGCGACGCCCGCGAGGCAGCGGTCACGAAGTGGAAGCGCGTCATCGAGATCACGAAGCGTCTCGGCGTGGACACGATCAACACCGAGTTCTCCGGTCGTCCCGAGCGCGCCGAGGAGTCCGAGGACGCCTTCTACCGCTCGATGGAGGAGCTCCTGCCGATCATCGAGGACGCCGGGCTCCGCGTGCTCATCGACCCGCACCCCGACGACTTCGTCGAGGACGGCCTCGAGGCACTCCGGGTGATCCGCGGGCTCAACTCGAAGCACGTCGGGTTCGTCTACGTCGCCTGCCACACGTTCCACTACGGCGGGAACATGGACGAGGTCATCGACGCCGCGGGGGACTCCCTGCAGCTCGTCCACGTCGCCGACGCCTACGACCACACCCGGTCGCACGGCCTCCGGTACATCACCAACCCGCCCGGCAACCCGGTCCGCGTGCACCAGCACCTGCCGGTCGGCGCGGCGGACGTCGACTTCGACGCCTTCTGGGCCGCACTCGACCGCGTCGGGTTCACCGCCCGCGAGGACACCGTGGCCGTGTCCAGCGTCTTCGCCGAGGACGAGGACGCCGACGCGGTGTCTCGGTTCCAGCTCGACACGATCACGAAGGGACTCACCCGATGACCGACACCCTCGAGACCCCGGCGTCCACCGGCGTCGACGCGCGGCCTGTCACCCTGCAGGCCGCGACGCAGACACCGACCGCACTGTGGAACGACTCGGCCGACCCGCACGAGCTGGCCGTCGCGATCGCCGAGTACGGTGCCGTCGGCGCGACGTGCAACCCGGTCATCGCCTACACGTGCATCCAGCAGGACCCGGCGACGTGGGAGCCGCGCATCCGGGCGATCGCGGCCGAGCACCCGACAGCGGGGGAGTCCTGGATCGGGTGGAAGGCCGTCGAGGAGCTCTCGATCGCCGCGGCCGCGCAGCTGCTCCCCGCGTTCGAGGCCTCCGGCGGGCGGAACGGCCGGCTCAGCATGCAGACCGACCCGCGCCTGCACCGCGACCGGGACGCCCTGGTCGAGCAGGCCGTGCGGTTCTCGCAGCTCGCCCCGAACATCATCGTGAAGATCCCGGCCACGGCGGTCGGCATCGCCGCGATCGAGGAGGCCGCGTACCGCGGGGTCTCGATCAACGCGACGGTGTCGTTCACGGTGCCGCAGGTCGTCGCCGTCGGCGAGGCCATCGAGCGTGCCCTCGACCGCCGCGCCGCCGACGGGCTGCCGGAGCAGGAGTTCGGGCACGTCGTCACGCTGATGGCCGGCCGGTTCGACGACTGGCTGAAGACCGTCGTCAAGCGGGACCACGTCATGGTCGACCCCGGCATCCTCGAGTGGGCCGGCGTCGCCGCCGTGAAGAACGCCTACCGGGTGTTCCAGGAGCGCGGCTTCCGCTCCCGGGTCCTCGTCGCCGCCTTCCGGAACGCCCTGCAGTGGTCGGAGTTCCAGGGCGGGGACCTCGTCGTGTCGCCCCCGTTCCAGTGGTCGCGGGACATCAACGCGAACGCGTTCCCGTGGCGCCCCGACGCCATCCACGACGAGGTGCCGGCGCACGTCATCGCGGCGCTGCGGGCCGCGACGCCGGAGTTCGCCCGCGGCTACGACGTCGACGGCATGACGGTCGACGAGTTCGACCGCTTCGGTGCCACGGTCACGACGCTGCGCCAGTTCCTCGACGCGGATGCCAAGCTCGACGCCCTGGTGCGGGACATCATCGTCCCCGCCGCATGAGCAGCGTGGACACCGTCGGTGTCGGCCTGGTCTCGGTGGGGTGGATGGGGCGGCTGCACTCCCGTGCGTACCGGGCCCTGCCGGACCACTTCCCGGAGCTCGGCGTGCAGCCGCGGCTCGTGGTCGCCGCGGACCCCGTCGAGGCCGCGCGCGACCAGGCCGTCACGCGCCTCGGGTACGAGCGTGCCGTCGCCGACTGGCGCGAGGTCCTCGCCGACCCCGCGGTCGAGGTCGTCTCGATCTGCTCGCCGAACTTCCTGCACCGCGAGATGGCGGTCGCGGCGGCCGAGGCCGGCAAGCCGTTCTGGATCGAGAAGCCGATGGGCCGGTACGCCAGCGACTCCCGGCAGATCCACGAGGCCGTGCAGCGCGCCGGCGTGATCACCAGCGTCGGCTTCAACTACCGGCACGCCCCGGCGGTCGAGCGCGCCCGTGAGCTCGTGCGGAGCGGACGGCTCGGCCGGATCACGAACGTGCGCGGCTCGCTCCTCGCCGACTACTCGTCCGACCCGGCGGCCCCGCTGACCTGGCGCTTCGAACGGGAGCGCGCCGGCTCCGGCGTGCTCGGTGACCTGCTGTCGCACGGGCTCGACCTCGCGCAGTACGTCGTCGGTCGGATCGCGAGCGTCAGCGCCCTCGCGGAGACGTTCATCACCGAGCGGCCGCTGCCCGGCGCCGGCATCGTCGACCGCTCGGCAGCGGCGACGGGGGAGCGGAAGCCGGTCGAGAACGAGGACTACGCGGCCCTGCTGTTCCGCTTCGAGGACGGCGCCGTCGGCACCATGGACTCGAGCCGGGTGATGCGCGGGCCGCACGCCGAGTACACGCTCGAGGTCTACGGCACGCGGGGCTCGGTGCGGTGGGACTTCCAGCGTCTGAACGAACTGCAGGTGTTCCTCGACGGGCAGGAGGTCGACGGGTACGCCACCCACTACGTCGCACCCGGCGACGGCGAGTTCGCCCGCTTCCAGCCGGGTGCGGGCACCGCGATGGGCTACGACGACCTGAAGACGATCGAGGCGGCGCAGTTCGTCGCGAGCGTCCGACGCGGGGAGCAGCTCGCGCCGTCGGTCGCCGACGGCCTGGCGGCCGCGTCGATCGTCGAGGCGGCGGAGGCGTCCATCGCCGACGGGGCGTGGCACGACGTGGTCCGCGTCGACGGGCCGGTGACGACGGACGCGGCGGCACCGGTGCTGTAGACGCGCGGGCCGACGGACGGGAGGCGCGGTGCCGG